>JAZSID010000098.1:0-21555 GCA_045533625.1 Acutalibacteraceae bacterium
CAGGTAACGAATACCATATCTGCACCTTTCAGTGCGTTCTGAATCTCTTCTACACTCTCCTCTGCAGCCTTTTCACCAACCTCGGGACGGCCACCTGCGCCCTGTCCGCGAGTTGACTTCTCACCGATTTGGATTCTGTGAGTTGCCTGTGAATTAACAAGAACCTGCTTGTCTGTGTTTACAACGATAAACTCAGCACCCTGCATACCCTGTGCAATCATTGTGTTAACAGCGTTACCGCCGCCGCCACCTACACCGATAACCTTTATCTGAACGGTGCTTTCAAAATCGTTATCAATTTCAAATGCCATTTTAGAGACCTCCGTTTTTAAAATCTATAGTAATACATTTGCTATAATATCATACTTTCATACAGATTTCAAGCAAATTTATTATAAAAAGTTAAAATTTTTGTAATCTTTAATACCAATTCGGCATTAAACAAAAATTTATTCTTCGGTTGTACTTTCTTCTTCATTTTCCTGACTTGATTGGGTTGAAGATTCTTCATTTTCTTCCTGTTTCTGAGTGGTTGTTTCGCCGTTTTCCTGCTCTGTCGGCTCTGTTGTTGTTTCTTCCTCAACAGGCGGTTCAAGCGAATCAAGAGGATTCACAAATACCTTTTTGGGTATTGTAAGGTTCACTTCGGCAATCAATTCGGGATTTCTTTCGTTTTCCTGCTCAATAGCCTTGATTCCGCCTCTGATTTTTTCGCTGAGATTATCCGAGGCACCGAGAAGCAGTCTTAATCTGCCCTGATACACAATCTTGATTGAGCTTTGCTGAGTAAGATCCATTTCAGTTATATCCTTGAACATTCCTGCTGTTGTAAGTTCGTAAACAAGTTGATCGTAAATCTTCTTTTCTTCCTCATTCTCAAAGGTGAAAACCTCGCCGGGAGTTGCTGTTACGCCGCCCTTGAGCTTAAGAAGCATAAGCTTGCTGTTATCGGGAAGATTTTTTTGCATTGCAAGAGTTTTGCCCTGTGCATCTGTGATTATACAGCCATCCTCAACAGCAATAGCAATTGCTGCCTTTGTGTCACTTATATTTATTGTAACCTTGCCTGAAAGGGTTTTAGTTATAACAGCATCCATAACATACGGCAGATTTTTTTCTATACGCTCTTCAACCTTTTTAAAGTTTGTGCGCACCATATTATCGCCGACGTTAAGACCCGATGCCATAATAATCTCTTTTTCACCGTACGTTGTTCCCGTACCTGCAATTTTAATTGAGCTGATATTAAACAGCACGGTCATGCTGAGAACAAGTACGACGGCAATAATGCCCAATGCTATACAGACCGCGCTTAAAATCTTGCGGTTTCTTTTGACGATTTTCAGTCTTTTTTCGTATCTCTCTCTCGCTTCGGGTCGCATACGCGCAACCTGTTCGGGTGAAAGCTGTTTCATAAATTATCCTTCCTTCGGATCACGGCACCGAGTGCAGAAAGATTTTCCGCAAAAGATGCATATCCCCTGTCTATGTAACTGATTTTGTCAACCGTTGTCGTGCCCTCGGCGCAAAGTCCTGCAACCACGAGCGCGGCGCCTGCACGAAGATCCGTCGAATGCACAAACGCACCCTGCAGACGTTCGACTCCGTTAATTACGGCAATTTTATCCTGTGCTTTTATGTCAGCGCCCATCCGCCTTAATTCGCCGATATGCTTGAAACGGTTTTCAAATATATTTTCACTTATAATTGTTATCCCCTTTGAAACTGAAGCAACAGCCATCATTACCGCCTGACAATCCGTAGGAAAACCGGGATACGGCATTGTCTGTATCCTGTCAAAAGCCTTAAGTCTTTCCGGAGAAGTAATTCTCAGTTGTTTACCTGATATCTCAATCCTGCATCCAGCCTGCTCAAAAGCCGAGAACACTGGAGTTATATGCGACGGAATAACCTCGTCAACAATTACGGTTGAAGCCGTTACTGCGGCAGCAGCCATATATGTACACGCTACAATTCTGTCAGGCATAATAGCATACTGTGAAGAGTTAAGGCGTTCAACGCCTTCAATAACTACAGTGCTTTCTCCTGCACCCGAAATTCTCGCTCCACAGGAATTAAGAAACATTGCAAGATCAACAATCTCAGGCTCTCTTGCGGCATTGATTATGGTTGTCACCGCACCTGACTTCACACTTGCAAGGATAATGTTTTCTGTAGCACCGACGCTCGGAAAAGGAAGAACAATCTTTCCGCCTTTTATTCTTCTGCAGGTACAACGGATTTCTCCGTGTGACTCTGAAATATGTACGCCCAGCTTCCGCATCGAAGCAAGATGTATATCAATAGGACGTAGTCCTATGTCGCAACCGCCCGGAGCTGAAATCACAGCTTCACCCGTAGCGCTTAACAATGCACCAAGGAAAATTATTGATGAGCGCATTTCGCGCATAAGCGTGTCACTGATTTTTCTTTTGCTGAGGTTTCCTGCATCGACAAAAACCATTTCATCGGAACGTTGCACCTTACAGCCTAAACATCTTAGTATCTTGACGGTTGAATCAATATCACTCAAATCAGGACAATTATGTATAACACAAGGTTTACCTACCGCAACCGTAGCTGCAAGAATCGGCAAAGCACTGTTTTTTGCGCCCTGCGTTTTTACACTTCCGCCAAGGCGGTTACACCCCTCGATTATGTACTGTCCCATATACTCACCCTTTCGGAAATATCATCTGTTGTCAGTTTATGATATCCCCGAAAAAGTGTTAATTTATTTAACTATTTCACAAACACAGGAAACAATGCGTTCCGTAGCGTCGTAGATAGCCATTTTCTTTGCATTTGCGCCAAGCTCTTCAAGCCTTTTTCTGTCAGCGAGCAAGGCATCGATTTCCTTGATAAGTCGTTCACCCGTGAAGTCTTTTTCTTCAATGAGTATTGCCGCATTATTCTTGACAAGCTCCATAGCATTGTAATACTGATGGTTTTCAGCCGCATACGGATACGGCACAAGGATTGAAGGCTTACCCATTGCCTGAATTTCACTGAGCGAACTTGCACCTGCACGGCAGATTACAAGGTCTGCCGCCGCCATACAACGGTGCATATCGTTTATATATTCACGAAGCATAATATGCTTGTTTTCTTCAAGGTTTATATTCTTTTCTTTTTCTATAACATCAAACATTCCTACGCCTGCCTTGCCTGTTGCATGCAGGAAATAGCAATCCTTACGTTCATATCTTTCCTCAATAAGCTGCGTAACGGCATTATTGATAACTCGAGCGCCGAGGCTTCCGCCCATTGAAAGAATTACGGGACGCTCGTCAACACCGAGCTCAGCACGTGAAAATTCACGATCAGCATTTATAAGCTCTCCTCTTACGGGAAGACCTGTTACAACGCACGGATTTTTCGGCTGCATATATTTTTCTGCTTCGGGAGCTGTGAGCATAACTTTGTCAACAATCTTTGCAAGAGCTTTGTTTGTAACTCCCGGGAATGCGTTCTGCTCATGTATTGCCGTCGGGATGCCGAGTTTGCATGCTGTACGAAGCACAGGACCTCCGACATAACCACCGAAACCGAGGACGACATCGGGGGCAAATTCTTTGATTATCTTCTTTGCCTGCGAAGATGATTTGACGAGTTTGATTACCGTACCGATATTCTGTTTGATTCCGCTTGGTGTTAAATCACGACTGAAGCCCTGAATATCTATTGTTTTGAAATCATAACCTGCGGCAGGTACAAGCTGTGCTTCCATTTTGACCGCTGTGCCTACGAAAAGTATCTGTGCCTGCGGATAGTTTTCTCTTATATAACCTGCAACTGCAAGTGCGGGATTGATGTGACCGCCCGTACCGCCCGTTGCGATGAGGATTTTTTTGTTATTCAACATCTTAATCACCTCTTAGGATTTCTTGAGCCTGTTCTTGATACACCGAGAACAAGTCCCATTTCTACCATAAGTATTACAAGTGCCGTTCCGCCGTAGCTGAAAAACGGAAGAGAGATACCCGTATTCGGAATCATATCCGTAACAACAAGAATATTGAGCACAGACTGAATTCCGACCTGAAGGGAAATTCCGAGAACGAGCAGTCTTTCGTACATACTCTTTGTTCTTGCAGCAATCATAAAGCCTCTTGCAACAAGAGCAAGGAACATAAGAATGATTATCATACAGCGGAAGAAACCGAGTTCTTCGCCGACGATTGCAAAAATGAAGTCATTGTGCGGTTCGGGAATGTAAAGGAATTTCTGTCTTGAATTTCCGAGACCGAGACCGAAGAGACCGCCTGAACCGAGGGCATAAAGCGACTGGTTTGTCTGCCATCTTGTGCCCGTGTCTGTGTAATCTTTTTCGAAAAACCCCGTAATTCGCTTGAGCTGATAAGGACTCAGAATCTGCTCACGGAAGATTACAAAAATTGCAATTAAAAGCATACCTGCGGCAAAGCCGAGGATAAACCATCTTCTGTCCATACCGCTGAGGAAAAGGATTCCGATGCCCATTGCGAAAATCATAACAAAACATGAAAGATGACTTTCAGCGAAAACAAGAAGGCTTACAACTATAACAATACCGAAATAAAGAAGCGGTGCAAACATATTTTTGTCAAGAAACTTCTTTCCCTTTTCAAGTCCCCAAGAAAGACCGATTATCATTGCAAGCTTGCCGATATCGGACGGTTGAAAGGAGGAAGACGTTCCCGGAATCGGCATCCAACGTTTGATGTCTGGATTCTCGGGTACAGGTACGTAATAGAAAAGTACCGCAACAAGCAGTACAAAACCGACCACGCTGATAGGTATTGCAAACTTCTTTATAAACTGTGGGTTTACTTTTGAAAGAATAAACATCACAACGAGTCCGGCTACTGCAAAAGCACCCTGCTTGACAACATAGTGATACGGATCGTTATTATGGAATCTGCCCCAGACATAACTTGCCGAAGCCATCATAATAAGTCCCGTTGTCAGAAGTGCGATAACAAGGAAAAGATATATTATGTCAAAACCGCCGTCAACGAAAACTCTTTCACCGAATATGGTCAGATTCCAGAACGGACTTCTTCTTTTTTTTGCTTTTTTGTTTTCATCCCGGGCTGTATCCCTGAGCTCTGCCGTAGACATAAAACCACTTCTCCTTTCAAAGATTTGTTTAAATTTATACTGTAAAACCGCCGTAATACATTACGACTACACCTATTATACCCGCAATAAGGTTTACTGTGCAGAAAACTGCATCAATTTTCTTTTCGCTCCAACCGCACATTTCAAAGTGGTGGTGAATAGGAGCCATTTTGAAGATACGCTTGCCGTGAGTAATTTTGAAATAGCCGATCTGAATAACGTCAGAAAGAGCTTCAATAACATAGATAAATCCTGTAAGAATAAGGATAACGGGACAGTCGAGTGCATATGCGATTGCAACAACCATACCGCCGAGGAACATCGAACCTGTATCGCCCATAAATACCTTTGCGGGGAATTTATTCCAGATAAAGAATCCGATACAACCGCCGAGGAGAGCCGCTGCAAGAACGCCCACACCGAGGAATTTATGAATAACTGCAATCGCGATGAATGAAACAGCCGCTGTAGCTGTAACGCTTGAACAAAGACCGTCGATACCGTCAGTGAAGTTTACGGCATTGATAGCACCGTAAATTACACATATGCCGAGAATCCAGAACCAGATTCCGAGGTCAACCTTACCGATAAACGGAATAAACATATACGGGTCTTTACCCATTGCAAGGAAAAGACTTGTAAGGTAACCTGCACAAATTACAACCTGTGCGATTGATTTCTGAACAATTGAAAGACCGAGGTTACGTTTTTTTACTACTTTGATATAGTCATCTGCAAAGCCGACAAGACCGAACATAAGAGCCATTATAAGTCCTGCCCAGAGCTTTGTGTTCATATCGCCCGTGAGTTCAAGTTTATTACCCGTAACGTAGTTTACAACGAGCATAGCCGCCGCTGAGAAGAAAATGCCGATGATAAACATAATACCGCCCATTGTCGGCGTACCCTGCTTACTCTTGTGCCATTTCGGACCTTCTTCAAGGATTGTCTGACCGAACTTGAGCTTTCTGAGCCACGGAATGATACCGAAGCCGAGAATTGCTGTTATGCCAAACGCCGCAACACCGCTTAAAATCATTGTAAGAATACTGTTCATTTTCTTCACGCGCGCACCTGAGTGCGCTACCCCTTTCTTTAAACTCTGTTATGTCAAGTTAAACTCAGTTTATTCTGCCGTAAAGGTTATTTATTACATCTTCAAGTGCCATTCCGCGACTTGCTTTGAAAAGAACCGCATCGCCTTCACCGAGGATTTCAAAAAGTGCATCTGCGAGTTCATTTTTATCAAGGAAGCTCTTTACAACAGGAACACCGCATTCCGTTGCTTTTGCCGCAGTTTCCTGTGATCTTTCACCGTAAGTCATAAGAATATCTATCTTATTCTTTGCGGCAATAAGGCCTGCATTTCTGTGAGCTTCAACACTGATTGTGCCAAGCTCAAGCATATCGCCAAGAACGGCAATTTTTCTGTTCGCATTCACTGTTGAAAGCATCTTAAGCGCTGCCTGCTGAGAGTCGGGACTTGCATTGTAACAGTCTTCGATAAATCTTATTCCGCCGACAACCTTTACACGCTGTCTCATTCCCGAAGGCTCGTATTTTTTAAGTCCGTCAGCAGCCTGCTGAGGTGTTACACCAAGCTGAAGACCTGTACCGAAAGCCGCAAGAGCGTTATAAACATTATGAATACCGATTGTCGGGATTGTGACGTTCTGCACCTTATCGCCGTCGTAGATAATATTGAAATTGGTTTCATCATCCTGCTGAACGATATCTGTTGCTCTGAAATCACAAAACTTATCGTTGATTCCGTAGTAAAATACGGGATGATTTTCAATTTTTGCACTTGCGAGGTACGGGTCGTCACCGTTGAGCATAATCGGCGCACCTTCACGAAGACCGTCAAGGATTTCAAGCTTTGCCGCACAGATATTTTCACGGGAGCCGAGGTTTTCCATATGAGAAACACCGATGTTGCTGATTATTGCGATTGTCGGTTCCGCTGTTTTGGACAAAACTGAGATCTCGCCCTTGTTGCTCATTCCCATTTCGATTACAGCCGCCTGTGTATCATCCTCAAAACGCATAAGAGTACGCGGAAGACCGATATCATTATTGAGATTGCCCTCAGTCTTTATCGCTTTGTACTTCTCGCTGACAACTGCCCAGGTCATTTCCTTAGTCGTTGTCTTTCCTACACTCCCCGTAAGACCTACAACAGGGATATCGAAAGTGTTTCTGAACCAGTTGGCAAGGCGCAGAAGTGCAAGTCTTGTATCGTCAACCCTGATAAACAAGCCCTCACAATCCACATCGTGGTGAATCATTGCGGCAGTTGCGCCGTTTTCAAGGGCACTTTTTGTAAAATCATGACCGTCAAAGTTTTCACCGTGAATCGCAATATAAAGCAAACCTTCTTCGCACAGTCTGCTGTCTATGCAAATACCGTTAATCTCTGCCTCGCCTGTAGCAATTCCGCCGACAGCCGCGGCGATTTCACTTAACATTAATCTTTTCATTTTCAAAACCTCGCCTTGTCTTCCAACAATTTTCTTATTATTTCTCTTTCGTTAAAATATATCTTCTGTGTACCTAATATCTGATATTTTTCGTGACCTTTACCTGCTATCAGCACAGTATCACCCGGCTTCGCAGAGTAGAGGGCAGATTTTATCGCAAGCTTGCGGTCAGTTATTCTGAAATAATTCTTTGCGTTTATCCCCTGCACTATTTCGTCAATGATTATTTCAGGAGCTTCCGTACGCGGATTATCCGACGTTACAAACACAAAATCTGAATTTTCGCTCGCGATTTTTCCCATAAGAGGCCGTTTTTCTTTATCTCTGTCACCGCCGCAACCGAAAACGGTAATAAGCCGCCCGTTATAAACCGTGCGAAGTGTTTTCAGCGCATTTTCAAGCGAATCCGGCGTATGAGCATAGTCAATTATCACATTGATTCCGAGCAGATTTTCAACTTTTTCCATCCGTCCGGCTATGCCGTCAAAACGTGCAACCGCGCGGATTGCTCTGTCCGTATCAACGCCGAGTATGCTTGTTACCGCCAAAGCTGCAAGTGAATTATAAACAGAGAACCTGCCGAGTCCGTCAAATGTAACATAGTGTTCTTTTCCTTTACAGTTAAGTCTGTAGCTTACACCGTCAGACGAGAGATTCAGTTTATCGGCGAAGAAATCAGCCTTTTCATTCATTCCGTATGTAACAACCTTGCCGACGGAGTGATTTTTTATAAACTCCGAATACTCATCATCGATATTTATGACCGAAACCTTGCTGTTTTCAAACAATACAGCCTTTGCCCTTGCATATTCCTGCATCGACCTGTGATAATCAAGATGTTCGGGAGAAAGATTGGTAAAAACCGAACAGTCGAAGTTGATTCCGTGAACTCTCAGCTGAGCCAGAGCCTGAGAAGAAACTTCCATCACACAGGCTTCACAGCCTGCTATCTTCATCAGCATAAGATACCTGTGAAGGTCTGCAGGGTCAGGAGTTGTTAAATCAGCAGGATATTTTTCCTTTCCGATTACGACATTCACCGTTCCGATAAGGCCTGTTTTACAACCTGAGTTTTCAAGAATTTTCCTGATTATGTACGACGTAGTTGTTTTTCCGTTTGTACACGTAACAGCAATCATACGAAGCTTTTTGTGAGCCGAGCCGTAAAACGCTGCACAGATCTGTGCATATGCCTTCCTTGAATTTTCAACAATGATTGAATTTTTAATTCCGATATCACGTTCACATATTACGGCAACAGCACCTCTGTCCATTGCCTTTTGTGCAAAATCGTGACCGTCGCAACCGCTTCCTCTGATACATACAAACAATCCCGAATTTCTTACTTTCTGAGAATTATCCGTGATATTTGTAATTTCAGGATCAGTTGTGTAAACATTCTTTGTTTCAACATCCTGTAACAAAGCACTGAGCTTCATCCAAAACGCCTCCGAAATTTTCTGTTTACACGTCCTTGTTTTTAATGGTCGGATACGCCCGATGTTGTCCTGAAGAATACTGTCAGGGTCGAGCCACATTCGATTTCTTTATCTTTCGGAACACTTTGTCTGTAAGCAACAAGTCCTGATGCAGACAAGGCATTTCCTGAAATTCTGATATTAAGACCAAGATTTACAGCTTCATAATTAACCTGTGATACCGTCATTCCCGTAAAATCAGGAACAATTACCTTGGATTTCTTCGCATTTTCTTCTGTATAGACAACAACCACACCGTCCTGCGGAACAAACTGGCTGTATGCAGGCATCTGAGAAACAACAGTTTCTCCTCCGCCAATAACCTTAACCTTAAGGTTTGATTCTTTAAGTGTTGCTCTTGCTTCACTTACTGTCTTTCCTGAAAGATCGGGAACTTCAACATCAAGCTTACCCTTTTCAGACTCATTGTACTGTCTTTCAACATTGAGGAAGGTAAGTGTTTTTTCAATAACTTCCGCCGCAACAGGTGCCGCAACAGCACCGCCGCCTGTCTGTCCCTGAGGCTCATTTACAACGATAATGATTGAAATTTCAGGGTCGTTAGCCGGAGCACAGCCTGCAAATGATGCGATATATTCGCCCGTTGCTCCCTGAGGTCCGAGAACGTCTGACGTTCCCGTTTTGCCTGCTACTCTGTAACCTGCAACGTATGAATTTTTAGCTGTACCCTTTGTTGAAACCTCTTCCATTGAAGCGATAATAAGGTCTGATGTTGATTCGGAAATAACCTGACGCTTTACAACAGGTTTTGTTTCATTGATTACATTTCCTTTTTCGTCAAGGGTTTTTGCTACGATATACGGCTGCATAAGCTTGCCGTCATTAACAACTGCATTGATTGCGTTAAGCACCTGAATCGGTGATGCTTGGAACGACTGACCGAACGAGGAGCTGGCAAGGTTGACAGCCGTCATTTTGTCACGTGAGTGGTAGTTGATTCCTGCCTTTGGAAGAACCTCTGCGCCAAGGTCTATGCCTGTTTTTTCCGTAAATCCGAAAGCTTCGAAGTATTTATAGAATGTGTCAACACCAAGACGCTGACCGATTGTAATAAAATACGGGTTGCAGGAATTCATAAGACCCTGAGTAAGAGTCTGAGTTCCGTGACCTGAATGGTTGTGACAGTAATAACGTCTGTCAGCGATATGTATACTGCCGGAACAGTTGAACTTCTCTTCATATTCAACAACGTTTTCTTCAAGTCCTGCAGCCATTGTGATTACCTTGAAAACAGAGCCCGGGTCATAAATATCACTGACGCCCCTGTTTCTCCACTGCTGGTACATCGCCTGATTGTATGCCTTTTTACGTTCGGTTTCGTCTTCAATTGCTGTGATATTATCGATTGTCCGCTGATCATAAACCGTATAGGGATCATTTGAATCGAACGAAGCCTGAGTGGACATTGCAAGAATTGCGCCTGTTTTAACGTCCATCACTATACCTGTGCAGGACTTGCAGTTACTCGTTTCGTAACACTCGTAAAGTGCCTCTTCAAGATAGCGCTGAATAGTTTCGTCAATTGTAAGCACAAGGCTTGTTCCCTGCTTCGGCTCATAAAGCGTCTGATAAGCTATGCTGTTCATCACGGAATTGTTTGCCTTTGTTGAAATAAGACGTCCGTCAACACCCGTAAGAGTTCCGTTATACTTTGATTCAAGACCTGCAAGACCGACGTTATCGGTACCTACACAGCCGAGAATCTGCGAAGCAAGCGTTGAGTACGGATAATATCTTTTCACATCGTCTTCAACACTGATAACTCTTGAAAAATACCACGGTTTTTCACCCTTGACACCTGTTTCATATGAGGTTTCAAGGAAAGCAAGAACCTTATCCCTGACATCTTTTTCGACCTTGTTTGCAAGAGCAAGGTTATTGTATCCCGTTCTGGTTGCTTTTTCTTCAATTGTTTCGCGGTCAATACCCAGAATCTCGGACATTGTATCGAAAACTATTTCTTTTGCGGCATCAGGAAAATGCTGTAATTCGCTGGGATTCATCGTAATTTTCCACGCAGAAGCACTCTGTGCAAGAACAGTCATATTCCTGTCATAGATTATGCCTCTGTTGGCCGGAACAACCGTATCGTTAAGCTGCTGCTGTTCAGCAAGGTGCTTGAACATATCCGCCTGCATTATCTGTGCCTTTGCAAGACCGATAAAAGGGAAAACAAGACCTACAACAAGAAAAACGGCAAGTACGCCCCATATCCTCGACTTTACACCTTTAGTCAGGATTTTACGGGGCTTGAAGAAGCGCATTTTCTTTAATTTAAGCTGATTTTTCAACGCAGCTACCTTCCCTTCACACTAAATAAAGTATCTCTATAAAATCACTCTAAGGGCGGATATAAATCCGCCCTTTTTAATTTCATATAATGATATGTTTTATGTAACTTGTACTATACATAATACACCTGTGGTTACTGAGTCAACTGTGCACCGCTTTCGTCTGAAATATCAAAATACTCAACCTGATAGCTTTCTCTTTTGACCATTCCGAGTTCTGACTGTGCATATTCCTCGATTTTATCCATTGACATCATTGAGTTATACTTCATCTTTAATGAAATATTTTCGCTTTCAATAACGCTCAATTCGTTCTGTTTTGCAGTAAGATCGATCTGAAGATTTGTCAACTGCACGTGGCAGACAATGATTGCACCGATTGTAAGAAACATTGTAAGAGCAAAAGCACAGGCTCTGATTGCCATTTTTGTGCTTTCGCGTGCTTCCTGAGCCGTCTGCACTCTGCTGACGGGCTTCGTTTCAAGGAGCTTCGGCTTCTGTATTCTCTTTTTGGGCATTTCCTGCGGTACATACGCATTCTTCTGCACATCAAACAAGTCAAGGTCAAGTGCAAGCATTTCGTTATTAGCCATAGCCGTTAACTCCTTTCATTTATCTGTTTCCTTATCAGAGCTTTTCAACCGCACGAAGACGTGCACTGTGTGCTCTGAAATTTTCATCTACTTCGTTCAGTGACGGAGCTTTTGATTTAAACAGTAATCTTCCCTTCGGTGTGTTTCCGCATACACAGACCGGAAACTGCGGCGGGCAGGTACAACCTTCGCAGAATGAATTGAAACGTTTTTTCACCATTCTGTCTTCAAGTGAATGGAAGGTTATGATTGCCAATCTGCCTGAAGGGTTGAGCACATCAAACATATCGTCAAGTGCTTTTTCAAGCTTTGTTAGCTCCTGATTTACTTCAATTCTTAATGCCTGAAACGTTTTTCGCGCCGGATGACCGTCGCGTTTTGCCTTCATCGGCATTGAAGCTTTTATAATTTCAACCAATTCAAACGTAGTTTCAATCGGTTTTGTTTCTCTTACTTTAACAATGTTTTTAGCGATTGACGGAGCGAATTTTTCCTCTCCGTAAGTGTAAATAATGCGTCTTAGCTCCGCTTCAGGTGCGTTATTCACTATATCCGCTGCGCTTACGCCTGACATCGACATTCGCATATCAAGCGGCGCATCTTTATGAAAAGAAAACCCTCTGGCATCGGTGTCGAGCTGATGGGAACTAACGCCCAGATCCGCCATCACACCGTCGACACCAATGATGCCAAGGTTATTCAGAACTGATCTGATATTAACGAAATTATCGTGAACAACAACCACATTCGGGTTGTTTTCGAATCTTTTTGTAAGAACCGCAATGGCTTCGGGGTCCTGATCGATAGAAATAAGCTTTCCTGTAGTCAGTTTTTCAGCAACAGCTGAGCTGTGACCGCCTCCGCCTGCCGTACAGTCAACGTAAATTCCGTCGGGTTTTACGTTGAGAGCGTCAACAGTTTCATTAAATAAAACGGGAATATGTTTGAAATCCTGCATCAGAACGGCAATACAACGTCAACAACCTTATCCTTAGCAAGCTGCTGTTCGTATTCTTCCTTGTCCCAGATTTCTGCACGTGGGCCGATACCGATTGTTACAATCTCCTTTTTGAGGTTTGCTGCTTCAACAAACTTTGCAGGTAAAACGAATCTGCCCTGTGCATCAAGGTCATAAACCTTTGAATTTATTGAAAAATGTCTTTGAAGATCTGTTCTGTCGACCCCGTCATCAACATAGGCGATCTTGTAAACCATATCATCCCATTCGGAAGTGACATAAAGTCGCAGACATTTTTCATTCGGTTTGTGGTAAATCGTAAATGACTGTCCGTAGAGGGAATCTTTGATTTTTGCAGGCATAATTATACGGTTATTCGAGTCGATAGAATGAAAATACTCGCCGTTAAAGTGCATATTCTTTACATCCTGCATCATTTTCCCTCCATTTCATATCAATTTTAATGAGATTTACTCCATTTACATCCATATTATAATTGTTGTTAACCCAAAAGTCAATAAAAATTATGCATTTTTTCTAAAATTTTCGAAAAAATTTTTATGTAATTTTTGGCAAAAAAATAAGCACTATGCTCCGAAGAGCATAGTGCATTATTAAAAATTATCAGTCAATAGGAAGAAGGTCTGCCATAACTGTGTTAGGAGCATCCTCTTTCTTTCTGAGCTGAACCTCAGAATAGCACTTCATACCTGTACCTGACGGAAGAAGCTTACCGATGATAACATTTTCCTTAAGACCCATAAGAGGATCAGTCTTACCCTTGATAGCTGCATCAGTAAGAACACGTGTTGTTTCCTGGAATGATGCTGCAGAAAGGAATGACTCTGTTGCAAGTGAAGCCTTTGTGATACCCATAAGAGTCGGGATATACGTTGCGTAATTCGGCTCCTTGCCTTCTGCCTCTGCCTGTGCCTTTACCTTGTCGTTAGCTGAGTAGAATTCGTGCTTCTCAACAACTGAACCCGGAAGGAAGTTTGTATCGCCTGCATCGTCAATCTTAACCTTACGCATCATCTGGCGAACGATAACTTCGATGTGCTTATCGTTGATATCAACGCCCTGAGTACGGTATGTTCTCTGTACTTCACGGATGAGGTAATCGTGAACAGCTTCTACGCCGCGGATTGCAAGGATATCGTGCGGATTCGGAGCACCGTCTGTGAGTGCCTGACCCTTTGTAACCTTGTCGCCTTCCTTAACGATTTCACGGAAGCCGTACGGGATGAGATATGCCTTTGATTCGCCGTTTTCGTTATCTGTGATAACAACGTGACGGCTCTTCTTGATTTCTTCGAATGAAACCACACCTGAGATTTCTGAAAGGATTGCGAGTGACTTGGGCTTTCTTGCTTCGAAGAGTTCTTCGATACGCGGAAGACCCTGTGTGATATCGCCTGCGTCCTTAGCACCACCTGTGTGGAACGTTCTCATCGTAAGCTGTGTACCGGGCTCACCGATTGACTGAGCAGCGATGATACCGACAGCCTCACCTACCGTTACAGGTTCACCCGTTGCAAGGTTTGAACCGTAGCACTTGATACATGCGCCGTGCTCTGCCTTACAAGTAAGGAGTGAACGGATAACAACTGAAGCTGTTGAGCCTTCCTCTGCCTCGCCTGCATCAATCTTAGCCTGATGCTTAGCCTTAGCGTGGTCAGCAACAATCTTTGCTTCAACGTCAGTCATCATCTGATCCTTAGTCATGATAACTTCGCCTGTATCTTCATCTATATAATCGTTGAGGAGGAAACGTCCTGTAAGACGCTCTGCGAGGTCAACGATCTTTCTGTTGCCGTGGAAGATATCGTAAACTTCGATACCCTCGTCGCAACCGCAATCTTCATCGTGGATGATGCATTCCTGTGAAACGTCAACAAGACGACGTGTAAGGTAACCTGAGTCAGCTGTACGAAGAGCTGTATCGGCAAGACCTTTACGGGCACCACGTGATGAAATAAAGTATTCAAGAATATTAAGACCTTCACGGTAGTTAGCCTTGATGGGTACTTCGATTGTCTTACCTGCTGTGTTAGCGATAAGACCACGCATACCTGCGAGCTGACGAAGCTGTGAATCGTTACCACGGGCACCGGAATCAAGCATCATGTTGATCGGGTTGTACTTATCAAAGTTTGCCTTGAGTTCCTTAGCAACCTCCTGAGTACATGCTTCCCAGACTTCGATAACTCTGTCTGAACGCTCTGACTCAGTGATAAGACCACGGTCATAGTTTCTGCTGATTTTATCAATCTTAGCTTCTGCTTCTGCAAGAAGTTCAGCCTTCTTCGGCGGGATTGTTGCGTCGCAGACAGCAACTGTGATACCGCTTCGTGTTGAGTGCTTATAACCCTGAGCCTTGATATTGTCAAGCATCTCAGCAGCTACTGCTGTACCGTGAACACGGATACACTTATCAATAATCTTACCAAGGTTACCCTTCTTAACGAGGAACTCAACCTCAAGTCTGAACATACTGTCGATATCTTCGGGATTACGTTCAACAAAGCCGAGGTCCTGAGGAATCGGATTGTTGAAGATAATCTTACCGAGAGTTGTCGGAACAAGTCTTGTATATTCAACGCCGTTGATTGTCTTAGTCATACGGACTTTGATTGAAGAATGAAGAGTGATTGTTCCGTCGTCATAAGCCATAGTAGCTTCATCAACGCTGCGGAACGCCTTACCTTCACCGGGTTCACCCGGCTTTTCAAGTGTAAGGTAGTATGAGCCGAGGATCATGTCCTGTGTAGGAACAGCAACAGGACGTCCGTCCGAAGGCTTCAAGAGGTTGTTAGCAGCAAGCATAAGGAAACGAGCCTCTGCCTGTGCTTCTGCTGAAAGAGGAACGTGAACAGCCATCTGGTCACCGTCGAAGTCAGCGTTGAAAGCTGTACATACAAGCGGATGAAGCTTGATAGCTCTGCCCCCTACAAGAACGGGTTCGAATGCCTGGATACCAAGTCTGTGAAGTGTCGGAGCACGGTTGAGCATTACAGGGTGATCCTTGATAACGATTTCAAGTGCGTCCCAAACTTCGGGATAGGCCTTTTCAACCATCTTTCTTGCAGACTTAACGTTACCTGCCTTTTCTGTTTCAACAAGGCGCTTCATAACGAAGGGCTTGAAGAGCTCAAGTGCCATTTCCTTGGGAAGGCCGCACTGATAAAGCTTGAGTTCAGGACCAACAACGATAACTGAACGGCCTGAGTAGTCAACACGCTTACCGAGAAGGTTCTGACGGAAACGACCCTGCTTACCCTTAAGCATATCTGAAAGAGACTTGAGAGCTCTGTTGCTCGGACCTGTAACGGGACGTCCGCGACGGCCGTTATCGATAAGAGCGTCAACAGCTTCCTGAAGCATTCTCTTTTCGTTACGTACGATGATGTCGGGAGCGCCGAGTTCAAGAAGCTTCTTAAGACGGTTGTTACGGTTGATAACACGACGGTAGAGGTCGTTGAGGTCAGATGTTGCGAAACGTCCGCCGTCAAGCTGAACCATCGGTCTGATTTCCGGAGGAATAACCGGAACAACGTCAAGAATCATCCATTCAGGCTTGTTGCCTGATGTACGGAAAGCTTCGATTACTTCAAGACGCTTGAGAGCCTTTGCTCTCTTCTGACCTGATGAGTTAAGAAGCTCTTCACGAAGCTCTTCTGCAAGAGCTTCAAGGTCAACTTCTGCAAGAAGCTCTTTAACAGCTTCTGCACCCATACTTGCTTTGAAGTCGTCCTCATATCTTTCACGGTATTCTGTGTAAGCTTTTTCATCAAGAATCTGCTTCTTCTCAAGCGGTGTATCGCCCGGATCAGTTACAATGTAAGATGAGAAGTAAAGAACTTTCTCGAGATTACGGGGTGTAACATCAAGCACAAGACCGATTCTTGACGGGATACCCTTAAAATACCAGATGTGAGAAACAGGTGCTGCAAGCTCGATGTGACCCATACGTTCACGACGAACCTTAGCCTTTGTTACCTCAACTCCGCATCGGTCACAGACGATGCCCTTATGGCGTACTCTCTTGTACTTACCGCAGTGACATTCCCAGTCCTTTGTTGGTCCGAAGATTCTTTCACAGAAAAGACCGTCTTTTTCGGGTTTAAGGGTACGATAGTTTATAGTTTCGGGCTTGGTTACTTCACCGTAAGACCATTCTCTGATCTGTTCAGGTGAAGCAAGTCCGATTTTTATTGATTCAAAGGTATTGTTTTCCAAAATAACTGCCCCTTTTCCTTATATCTATATCAATTGTGTAGCAAACGTTGATTATTCGTAGTCGTCCTCTGCATCCATATCCATGCCGAAGTCATCTTCATAACTGTCAGCGAACATATCTGCAAACTCATCGATTTCCTCATCGTTTGCGATAGGATTGCCCTCTTCATCTTCAAGCTCATAGCCTTCAGCACTTTCAGCATCGTTTACGTGTGTAAATGCCTTGTCATCAGAAGGAGCAAAGCCCATATCGTCGTCAAAGTTCTGCTTGAGGTCAATCTCCTGCTGGTCTTTGTCGTATACACGAACATCAAGACCGAGTGACTGAAGTTCCTTAACAAGAACCTTGAAGGATTCGGGAATACCTGACTGCGGGACATTGTTGCCCTTTACAATAGCCTCATAAGTCTTGACACGACCTACAACGTCGTCAGACTTGACTGTAAGGATTTCCTGAAGAGTGTAAGCTGCACCGTAAGCTTCAAGTGCCCAAACTTCCATTTCACCGAAACGCTGACCGCCGAACTGAGCTTTACCGCCGAGAGGCTGCTGTGTAACGAGTGAGTACGGACCTGTTGAACGAGCGTGAATCTTATCGTCAACAAGGTGCAACAGTTTGAGGTAGTACATGATACCGACTGTTACAGGGTTATCGAAGCGACGGCCTGTACGTCCGTCAATAAGGATTGACTTACCGTCTTCGCTGAGACCTGTTTCACGGAGAGCTGCTCTGATGTCTTCCTCGTGAGCACCGTCGAATACGGGTGTCATAACCTTCCAATCGAGGTGGCGTGCTGCAAAACCGAGGTTAACTTCAAGAACCTGACCGATGTTCATTCGGGAAGGAACGCCAAGGGGGTTAAGAACGATATCAAGCGGAGTGCCGTCCTCAAGGAAAGGCATATCTTCCTGCGGAAGAATACGGGAAACAACACCCTTGTTACCGTGACGACCTGCCATCTTATCACCGACAGAAAGCTTACGCTTCTGAGCGATGTAGCAACGTACAACCTTGTTTACGCCGGGGCTGGGTTCGTCACTGTTCTCTCTTGTGAACACTTCAACGTGAACAACGATACCGTATTCACCGTGAGGAACTCTGAGTGATGTGTCGCGGACTTCCTTAGCCTTTTCGCCGAAGATAGCACGAAGAAGTCTTTCTTCGGGAGTGAGCTCTGTTTCACCCTTAGGTGTAACCTTACCAACGAGGATATCACCTGAATGAACTTCAGCACCGATGCGGATGATACCTCTTTCGTCGAGATCCTTAAGAGCATCGTCACCTACGTTCGGGATATCTCTTGTGATTTCTTCAGGTCCAAGCTTTGTATCTCTGGACTCTGTTTCATATTCTTCGATATGGATTGATGTGTAGACGTCATCTCTTACGAGCTTTTCGTTGATGAGAACAGCATCCTCGTAGTTGTAGCCTTCCCATGTCATGAAGCCGATAAGAGCATTCTTACCAAGTGAAATTTCACCGTGGTCTGTTGCGGGACCATCTGCGATAACATCATCTTTTTCAATGTGCTGACCAATCTCAACGATCGGTTTCTGATTGATCCATGTGCCCTGGTTGGAGCGCATGAACTTTGTGAGATTGTATCTGTCGATCTGTCCGTCAATATTCTTCTGAATTTCGATGAAATCAGCATTAACGTGGATAACTGTACCTGAGTTACGGCAAAGAACAACTGTACCTGAATCAACAGCTTCCTTATATTCCATACCTGTACCGACAATCGGAGAATCTGTCTTGAGAAGAGGCACTGCCTGACGCTGCATGTTTGAACCCATGAGTGCACGGTTTGCGTCGTCATTCTCAAGGAAAGGAATCATAGCTGTAGCGACTGAAACGAGCATCTTCGGAGAAATGTGCATAAAGCTGATCTTTGAATTGTCAATCTCATGGAATTCGTCACGGTAACGAGCCATAACCTTTCTTCTTACGAAGCGGCCTTCTTCATCAAGAGGTTCGTTAGCCTGAGCTACGATGAACTCGTCTTCTTCGTCTGCTGTCATATAAACAACTTCATCAAGAACTCTGCCGTCAACAACGCGACGGTAAGGAGCTTCAATAAAGCCATACTTGTTGATTTTTGCAAATGTTGCAAGGTAAGAGATAAGACCGATGTTCGGACCTTCAGGAGTCTCGATCGGACACATACGGCCGTAGTGGCTGTAATGAACGTCTCGAACTTCGAAGCCTGCACGGTCACGTGAAAGACCGCCGGGGCCGAGGGCTGAAAGACGACGCTTGTGAGTAAGCTCTGCAAGCGGGTTAGTCTGATCCATGAACTGTGACAACGGAGAAGAACCGAAGAACTCCTTGATCGCCATAAGAACCGGACGGATGTTGATAAGTGACTGCGGAGTGATCTTGTCTTCCTCTTCCTGTGCCTGAAGAGTCATACGCTCGCGGACAACTCTCTCCATACGTGCAAGACCGATACGGAACTGATTCTGGAGAAGCTCGCCTACTGAACGGATACGACGGTTACCGAGGTGGTCGATGTCGTCTGTTCTGCCGATGCCGAAAGCGATTGAGTTGATGTAGTTGATTGATGAGAAGATATCATCAATTGTGATATGGTTCGGAATAAGGTCATTGCAACGTTCTTTAAGAGTAGCGAAGAGAGTTTCGTCATCCTCAGCGTTCTCAAGGATTTCCTGAAGAACAGCGAATGAAACCTGCTCGTTGATGCCGATCTTATCAAGCTCTTCCTCAGAGAACTGAGGAACATACGGATGAATATCAACCATACCGTTTGAGATAACCTTGATTTCCTTATCGTCAGCAACCTTAACGAATACAACCTGCACGCCTGCCTGCTCGATGATGATAGCCTTTTCCTTTGTGACTACCTCACCCTCTTCAGCGAGGATTTCGCCTGTAAGAGGAGCAACAACGGGCTGTGAAAGAGTTGCACCAACGATTCTGTCGAAAAGAGAAAGCTTTTTATTATACTTATATCTGCCGACTCTTGAGATATCGTAACGGTACTGATCAAAGAAAAGATTGTCAAGATGAGTCTGTGCTGTTTCAAGAGTTGCAGGCTCACCGGGACGAAGCTTTTTGAAAACTTCCATAAGAGCTTCTTCTGTGTTCTGGGTTTCGTCCTTTTCGAGTGTTGCCTCGATTTTCGGGTCGTAACCGAAGAACTCACGGATTTCAGCGTTTGAGCTGAGACCTAAAGCTCTGATAAATGTTGTGATATAAATTTTTCTGTTTTTATCGATACGGACGTAGAAAATATCATTGACATCTGTTTCATACTCAAGCCATGCACCACGGTTAGGAATAACTGTGTTTGTGTAAAGCTCTTTACCTGTCTTATCATGGGTCATATCGTAATATACACCCGGTGAACGAACAAGCTGCGAAACGATAGCGCGCTCTGCACCGTTAATGATGAAAGTACCGCTTTCAGTCATTATCGGGAAATCGCCCATGTAAACTTCGCTTTCTTTAACAACACCTGTTTCCTTGTTAAGCAAACGAGTCTTAACACGCATAGGTGCAGAATAGGAAGTATCGCGTTCCTTACATTCTCTGATTGTGTACTTCGGCTTGTCGTCCATTCTGTAATCGACAAACTTAAGTACCCAGTTGCCTGTGTAATCGGTAATGTCTGCGATGTCTCTGAATACTTCTTTGAGACCGACATCCAAGAACCACTGATACGAGTCTTTCTGGACTTCAATGAGGTTTGGCATACTCATAACCTCTTTGATTTTTCCGAAACTCATTCGGGTCTTGCCACCCCTTGTTACGGGAGAAACATTCACCATTGACTAACCACTCCGTTCTTTTTATTTTCGTCCGTGTTTGTTGTGAATTTACTAGTAATTCCGACTGAAAAGCCTTTATTTTTTGGCATAGTTTGCCCTACCCGAAAATACCCAAGGACATTTCAATCCATTATAATAGTTGTAACATTATAGTACAAGATAAAAAAGATGTCAAGGTATATTTTGAAAAAAATTAAAATATTTTTATATGTGATGTTTTTGTTGATATGTTTATGAAATATATATCGGGATAAATTCCCTGTTGCGGAAAGAGAAGGACACATCCGGGTTTGTGGAGCTGTTTTAAAAGCGACACCGTAGGGGCAGATATCATCTGCCCGCGGAATCTATGCAATTTTCCGGGAACATAATATGTTCCCCTACGAACACAGAGATAGATTGTGCGAAATCAAAGAACTCCACAAGCCCGAAATTGTGCATAAAAAACGGCAGGAGTATATGAAGTGAACCCAAAAGTTTAGACAAAATAAAATGTTAGATTGTTAGTGAATGAGTTCGGTATTGCACCGGGCTCATTCCTTTTAATTTCATAGAGATTCTATCGTTGTTGTAGTAATTGATATAATTTTTCAACTCATC
>JAZSID010000029.1:0-16564 GCA_045533625.1 Acutalibacteraceae bacterium
AAGCCGCACAAAGAGCCACCAACGCACCGACAATTATTGCACGGAGCATAAACTCATATTCGAACATCTGAAAAAAAGTTTCAAGCATCGATACCACCTCCGAAAATGCGTTTTGCCGCCGGAGTTTTCAGATATTCCTGAGTTGTGCCGAAGAAATCGCCGTCTTGTTCCATTGAAAGAATTTTGGTTGCATACTCGAGTGAATTTTTAATATCGTGAGTAACCATTATTATCGTTACGCCGTATTCACGGTTGAGCTTTGCCGTAAGCTTATAAAGCTCCGCCGTCACAAACGGGTCAAGGCCTGTTGTCGGCTCGTCCAGCAGCAGTACCTTTTGCGTTGCACAAAGGGCACGTGCGAGCAACACACGTTGCTGCTGACCGCCCGAAAGCTCATTGAACGGCTTGTTTTTTATGTCATCAATTCCCATAAGGGTGATATTTTCGCGCGCAAGCTTTCTGTCCTCAGGTGTATAAAAAAGTCTGAAACCTTTGGTCTGTCTGCCGCTGAGGACGACTTCCCATACACTCGCCGGGAAGTCCTTCTGCACCACAGTCCTCTGAGGAAGGTAACCTATCTCCCCTGCCTTTATGCCGGAAAAAGCTATAGTGCCTGAATTGAGCTTCTGCAAGCCTAAAATACCTTTTAAAAGCGTGCTCTTACCCGTACCGTTTTCGCCGACGATACAAAGGAAGTCACCCTTCTCAACGCTGAAGCTGACGCCCTCAACAGCCTTTGTCGAATCGTAGCTCATATAAACTTTTTCGCACGATATCATTGGCATCAGTTAAGCGCCTCCTTTAAATTAGTATAATTCTGCTTCATCAACGAAATATAGGTTGCTCCGCATTCAAGCTCTTTTGCCGAAACATTATGGCACGAATGAAGAAGGAGCATCTTTGCACCCGTTTCAAGCGAAACGGCACGCGCAATCTTCGGCTCTGTCAATTCTTCATAAAAAATCACCGGGATTTTTTCATCCCTGATTTTATCGGTTATTTTTGCCATAACCGCTGCACTCGGCTCTGTGTTGTCAACGCAGGAGTCAAATGCTGCCGTAAAATGAAGACCGAATTCATTTGTGAAATTCTTCATCGCAAAACGCGAGCCTGAAACTATTTCATCTCTTTTCGAAGAAGAAATCATTTCTTCAAACTCTGCTTTCAATTCAAGAATTTCGTTTTTATATTCTTTTGCGTTCTCTAAATAGAAATCCTTGTTCGCTTCGTCCTTTTCGGCAATCTTTTCGCCAAGGAAAGTAACCATTTCAGAAGCATATTCAAGATTTGTCCAGATATGCTCGTCCGTTGTACATTCATTTGTATGGTCGTGAGTATTGTGTTCAGTGTGATTGTGACCGTGGACTTCAATACCGATTCCGTCGGCAATACAAACTGTTTCTACCTTTTTATTTTTCAAAGATGATGTAATCTGCGTAACCCACGTTTCCGTGTGCTCGCTGACATAGAAAAACAAATCTGCGTTTTCAATTTCAATAATATCTGACGGTGTAGGTTCATACGAATGACTTTCAACTCCCGGCGGAAGCAACATAACGACATTCATCTTGTCGCCGACAATTTGCCTTAAAAAGTCATACGGTGCAAAGATTGTTGTGACAACTGTCATTTTCCCGTTATCTTCACTTTTTTCAAATCTGCAACCAGAAACGGTTGAAAGCAAAATTACCGTCAACAGAAAAAAAGACAATAATTTTTTAAGCATTTTCTGCCTCCCTGCAGGTTTTGCAAAGTCCGTAAAGGACGGTTTTTTCAGGCTTGATCGAAAAACCGTGATGACCGAGGATATGCGAAGAAACCTCATCGAGGAATTCGCATTGAACGTGAAGAAGCTCTCCGCAGGATGAGCACTTGAGGTGATAGTGTGACTTGCAGTCGTGGTTATGACCTACATATTCATAACAGGCACTTGTACCCTCTTCGACGATGTATTTACGCACCTCGCCTGCACGGATAAGCTTATCAAGGTGGCGATAAACTGTTGCTTTACCGACCTTCTTGCCCTCGTTTGAAAGAAGTGTTATTATTTCATCTGCCGTAAAATGTTTGCCCTCTTCGCTTTTTATGAGATTTAAAATCAATTCACCCTGCTTCGTGTTATATGAATTTTCCATATTTTCACCCTCTAAAATTGAAACTGAAACTCAATTTCATATTCTACATTTTTTATACCTCTTTGTCAACAGTTTTGACATAGGATTTAAAATATAGTATAATTATTTTCGAGGTGCTGATATGAAGAAAAAGATTTTTAAGAAAGGTGTCCCTTTTTTAATTATAATAGCCATTATAGTAATTGCTTTTTCAGTTTTTAATAAAAACGATGCCGTAGTCATTCTTGACAACAGCGACAAAAGCAGTTTCGTTGATTTCTATACTGAAGGCGATAAAGTTTATATAGAGTGTGTTCTGAACATTTACGCCAACGAGGAAACAGAAGTTGCAATAACCGCAACGGATACTGATAATGTGAAAATGGGACTTCTCGAATCGCCTGAGCTTGTCGGGATTGATAAAAGCGATAAAGACCGTACATTCAGCCTTAAAGGCGGAGAGAATGAAATCACAGTGCTTTTTGAGGGAGATTATGCAGGAATTTATCAGATTTCCGCACGAGAGATTCCGAGGTTTATTGAGGTTAAAAACAAGTAAGAGGAAGGTGCGCTTATGAAAGCGTTTATTCTTAAAATATATAACAAGCTTTATTACGTTCCGTCGCGCATCAGCTTTTTCTTTTTCAGTTGTTTGAATTTCTTTGTTGATAAAATTAAAAAGCCTCCGCGCGTTATGGGTATTGACGAAACAATGGACTACATAATCGAGAATAACCCATCAATCGCACGTTTCGGTGACGGAGAAATCAAGCTTGCTAACAAAACCGATATTTCCTTTCAGAAAGCTTCACCTGAACTTGCAAAAAGGTTACAGGAAGTCCTTTCAGTAAATGAAAAGGGATTTCTACCCTGCATTTTAAGTTTCTTTGATTATGACCCACAGATAACACAATCAACAAACAACCATTGGAAAAAACATATGAAGCGTTACCGACACGTATGGTACAGATACACCAAACCTTATATACATTACGGTAACTCATTTATTTCCAGATTTTATATTGAAATTGAAGACAAAAGCACTGCAGAAAACCGATTCAAAAAATTAAAACAATTCTGGGACAGCAGAGATATTATAATCGTAGAGGGCGAAAAAAGCCGTCTCGGGGTCGGCAACGACCTTTTTGACAACGTCAAATCAATCAGAAGAATTCTTTGTCCTGTTGACAATGCATACAGCAGATATAACGAGATTTTAGAAGCTTCGAAAAGAAATGCTTTTGACGGTGCGCTTTTCATCCTCGCTGTCGGTCCTACCGCAACAGTGTTGGCTTACGACCTTTTTAAGGAAGGCTTTCAGGCTATGGACATCGGACATGCTGATATCGAATACGAATGGTTTAAAGCGGGTGCAACAAAGAAACAGCCTGTTAAAAACAAATATGTAAATGAAGCAGGTGCAGGAGAAGGCGTAACAGATTCAACTGACAAAAAATACCTTAACGAAATAATAGAAATCATCAAATAAAAAACGACGAAATCCCATAAGATTTCGTCGTTTTCATTTTATTTAAGCACGATTTCATCGTCTTCGACATCAACCGTTATTGAAGTTACGGGGGTATCGATACTGTCGATGATCTTTGTTGCAATTTTGTCCTCTACCCTACGTCGGATTTCGTTGCGGAGGTCACGTGCACCTCTTGAGCCGCCGACAGATTTCTTTGCAAGGAAGCTGACAGCTTCATCAGTATAAGAGAAACTGATTGCCTTATCCTGCATCGGACCTTTGAACTCATCGAGCATAAGCACGGCAATTTTCTTGAATGCTTCTTCGTCGAGGTCATTGAACACTACGACCTCATCAACTCTGCCGAGAAATTCGGGACGAAGGAACTCTTTGAGAGCCTTCATCGCTCTTTCCTTACTTGCATCGCCCTTAGTCTTCGCAAAACCAAGAGCACCTTCACCGCGGTTGCTGCCTGCGTTTGAGGTCATTACGATAACAGTGTTTTCAAAGCTTACTGTTCTGCCCTGTGCATCGTTGATTTTGCCTTCGTCAAGAATCTGAAGAAGGATATTCATAACATCGGGATGAGCCTTTTCAATTTCATCGAAGAGAAGAACCGAATACGGCTTACGGCGAACTTTCTCTGTAAGCTGACCTGCTTCGTCATATCCTACATAACCCGGAGGTGAACCGATAATTCTTGAAACAGAATGCTTCTCCATAAACTCTGACATATCAAGACGAATGAGAGTTTCAGGTGTATCGAAAAGTTCATTTGCGAGCTGCTTTACAAGCTCGGTCTTACCGACACCTGTCGGGCCGACAAAGATGAATGATGACGGTCTGCGACGAGGACTTATCTGAATTCTGCCGCGGCGGATTGCCATTGAAACAACGTCAACAGCCTCATCCTGACCGATAATCTTTGACTTTAATTTCTTATCAAGGTCTGCAAGTCTGCGAAGGTCACTTTCAACAATCTTCTGTGCAGGAATACCTGTCCAGAGCTGAATAACTCTCGCAAGATCCTCCTCCGTTACGGGTGAATTTTCAACAAGCGGAATGAGCTGATTGATTCTTGCCTCGCACTGCATAATTTCAGACTTAACCTTTGCGATTGCTTCGTAATCAGGCTCGTCCGTATTTTCCATAAGCTCCTGCTCACGGATTATAAGGTCAGCCTTTTCGTTGAGCTTAATCTCATATTCACTGAGGTTTTTATTGCGGAGATTTGCGCAGGTGCAAGCCTCATCTAGAAGGTCGATTGCCTTATCAGGAAGGAAACGGTCGTTGATGAATCTTTCCGAAAGAGTTACTGCAGTATGCACAAGATTGTCACTTATCTGCACCTTATGATAGTTTTCGTAGTAACTCTTGATACCTACGAGCATATTATATGTGTCTTCAATTGAAGGCTCTTCAACCTTGACCGGCTGAAGTCTTCTTTCAAGGGCAGCATCCTTTTCGATGTACTTTCTGTACTCCGTAAAGGTGGTCGCACCGATAATCTGCACCTCACCTCTTGAAAGAGCAGGCTTAAGGATGTTTGCCGCATTCATCGCACCTTCGGAGTCGCCTCCCGTACCGACGAGGTTATGCACTTCATCGATAAATAGGATGATGTTACCCTCTGCCTTGACTTCTTCAACAAGACCCTTTACTCTGCCTTCAAACTGTCCGCGGAACTGAGTTCCCGCAACAAGAGAAGTAAGGTCCAGAAGGTGGATTTCCTTGTTTGCAAGCTTTGCAGGAACGTCGCCGCTTGCAATTCTTAAAGCAAGACCTTCCGCAATAGCCGTTTTACCTACACCGGGTTCACCGATAAGACAGGGATTATTCTTTGAACGGCGGCAAAGAATCTGAATTGTACGGTAGATTTCGTTATCTCTGCCGATAATTCTGTCAATCTTGCCGTCCTTTGCTTTCTGTGTAAGGTTTGTGCAATAAAGAGGAAGGAACTTTCTCTTCTTATGATTGTTTTCTCCCTTTTTCTTGCCGTGTTTCTTTTCTTTTTTACCCTTGGACTCGTCGTCATCGACATCTGTATATTCAGAGCCGTCATCCTGAGGCTTCTGCATAAAGTTCTGCATAAACGGAAATGTCGGCACGCCGCCCGGCTCAAAACCTTCGCCGTTATCGCCCATTCCCATCATAGCGCCGAACTGTTCGCTCATTGCCTCGTAATCATCCTCAGTGATACCCATATTTTCCATCATCTGCTTTATGGGACCTGTGGATTCCATTGCACACTTAAGGCACAAGCCCTCCTGCTTTGAGCTTTTATCCCCGTCCATACGGGTCATAAAAATCACAGCAGGTCTTATACCGCATTTGCTGCACATAATTTGTTTCATAAACTTCACCTGATTTTGCTAACTTTTGCTTATTTCTTATTGAAATATTCTGCTTATTTCTTATTGAAATATTTTTCTTTGAACTGCTTGTATGTTGTCGGCAAGTAGCTTGCGAATGCAACCACACAAAGAACCGCTGTTGCCGCTACAAGGATAACAAGAAGTGTTTCGGGAATTACCCAGATATTCGTAAACGCACCAACGTCGGGAGCGAATGCAAAAAGAAGAAGCATAACCGCATAAAATGCGAATGTTGCTGCCTTACCGTAAATTTCCGCCGCTGACGGTTTAAGACCGATCGCAACCATGAATGCGCCGAACGCTACCATTACAAATTCCTTGATGATAAACACAAGGAAAATCCAGCTGAATGTTTTAACAAGACCGTCCTCTGCTGCGTTGAAACGAAGATAAAGAAGGACTGCGATTGTCATCTGCGTAAGCTTATCCGCAACAGGGTCAAGCATTTTACCGAGTTCGCTTATCTGGTTGAATTTACGTGCAATTTTGCCGTCGATAAAATCTGAAAAACCTGAAAGGAAGAGTACGAAAACAGACCACACGATTTCGTCATTAAGGAAAAGCACCGCAAAAATCGGCACCATGATAATTCTTGCAAATGAAATCCAGTTTGGAATGGTATTCCAGTTTTTAAATAAATCTTTCATAAATTAACCCTCCGTTATCTTAAAGGACGCAATGCCTTCATTGACTTTCTCATCTGAAAGTACAAACTGTACAATCTTTGAATTTTCGACTGCCTGTGCAAAATCTGTTTTATACATCACGTGAGATGTAATCTGGAAAGCGAAGCAGAGCACAATTACAATAATACCGCCGCAAAGTGCTCCAAGCAGACCGCCTAAAAGCTTGTTTGCCTGCTTAAGAACAGGGATTTTGAAAAACTTGTTTACGAGCACAACCAATGCATTAAGTGCCGCAGACACAACAACGAATGTGATAACCGTAATTATCAGCTTTGTTATGTAACGTTCAGTTCCCGTGAACAGGCTTGTGTTTTCAAGCACCCAATCCATTACCGTACCCGAAACAGCACGTGACAAAACGATTGAAAGGAAAAACGAAACAAACTTAAGAATCGTTTTCGCAAAGCCTCTTCTGAAATAAATTCCTGTCATTACAAGAAAAATTCCTGCGAGAATAATGTCAATAATATATTCTGTCATAATAACACCTCACCACTATCCTCTTGTCTTCAGGCACTGAAGACCTGCTGTTGTAAGAACGTAGGTTCTTTTTCCGTCAACGGCAACTCTTACAGGTTTGCCGTCAAAGGTCTGTGTCGCAAGTTCTTTGCCTTTTTTGTTGTATGTTATAACCTCGTTTTCAAAAAGGACTGCCGTGTATTTTTCGTCGCTGTCTGCCCATTTGACTTCCTTTTCAAATTCCAGGGGGAATTTTTCCTCACCGTTATTTGAGTAAACACTCACTTTTGAAAGAGAAGTGCTTCCGTAGCGTGACAGAACAAGCGTACTCCTTCCTTTATCCGTTACCGAATAATTTGAAAGCATATCTGCACCGTAAAGCATATCTTCCTGCCTCTGGGTATTCTTTCGGATATGTGAACGAAGATTGTCACCGATTGCGATTATATCCGTTTTTCTGACATAGTCAACCTTAACAAGTGTTGTGCCGTTATAATCAAAACAGGAAACATATTCTTCGGACTTGAAGTCAAAAACATAAAGCTTTGAATTGATTTCACCGTTGAGCGCATCAAGCGTTGCAACCGCGGCAAATTTTCCGTTATCCGAAAGTGAGATATCGACAATTCTTTCTGATTTGAAGTTCCAGATAAAAATCGCTTCATTCTTTTTGTTGTAAACAGTCAGCACGGACTGGACATTATCACCGTATGTGCCGAGTGCATAGTTGCCCTTTTTGCCGATACTTGCCGCCATAATTCTGCCTGAGGCTTCACCCTCGTGCTGAATTTCGGTGTTCTGCTGAATTCTGAAACGGTTTGAATCAAGGTCATAAATTATAAACCTTGAATTCTTCGATTTCATCGCAGGATTTGAATAAGTATGCGATTGCGGCATAATTTCTTTTGCCGTTGCATTGAGAGTTGTTGTTTTATCGTTCAAAAGCAGGTAGATGTTTGAATTGTTGATTTTCAGATCATTTACGCTGACGGCATCCATTTTGTAAGGATATCCGTCTCCTGCTCCGAGGCTTAAGAAATAAGCCTTTACGTCAGCCATCATTGTGTTGATTGTCATATTGCCGAGATCCTGTGCCGCAGTAAAAACGATCAACAGAATTGTGCTGAGCACAAAAAGGACCGACACGGTAAGCTTTGTTTTTTTACTCAGGTGTATTTTCTTTTTTGTTTTATTCTCTTCCACGTCAATCCTCCCCGTAGTTTACTTTGTTGAGGTAGAGACCCTGCGGAGGAGCTGTTCTGCCCGCAAGATTTCTGTCCCCGGATTTAATTATATCTAAAAGTTTGTCTTTTTCTATTTTATTTTCTGAAATTTCTATTAACGAACCGACCATAATTCTTACCATATTGTAAAGGAATCCGTCAGCTTCAACAAAAAACAGAACCTCATCACCGTTTCGCTCAACGGAGAAAGACTTTACTGTACGCACGGTATCTTCAACACTGCTGCCAGATGAACAGAAAGCTTTGAAATCGTAAGTGCCTACAAACTGCTGTGCCTGTTCATTAAGAAAAGCTTCATCGAGCTTGTTTTTATAATGCCACGCTCTGTTTTCAAGAAAAGGATTTTTATAATTTGTGTTCCAGATTTTATAAACATACTGCTTTGAAACACAGTTATACCTTGCATGAAAATCAAAAGGTACCTCTTCAGCACTTTTTACGCTTATATCGTCAGGTAAAACCGCATTTAGAGCCGCAACAAGGCGATAGCAGTCAATAGGATTTTCCGTTCTTATGTTACAGCAGAAATCGTTTGCGTGGACGCCCGAATCCGTACGGCTGCATCCCGTGACATTTTCACGGACACCGAAAATTTTTTCGACAGCATCCTGCAAGGCTTCCTGCACGGTTATTCCGTTCGGTTGCACCTGCCAGCCGTGGTAAGCTGTGCCGTTATACATCAACCTTAAAAGCAGATTTCTCATTTAACAAGCACCGCCCCGAAACAGAAGTTGAGCACGATGATACCTGCAACGAATAAAACCACAAGCACAAGCGCCGCAAAATCACGGAACTGAAGCTTCATCTGCTTCATACGTGTTCTTCCCGGACCGCCTGTGTAGCAGCGGCAATCCATCGCATCTGCAAGCTCGATTGCACGTCTGATTGAAGAAACAAAAAGAGGTACAATTATCGGCACAAGCGCCTTTATTCTCTGCATAAAGTTTCCGTCGTCAAGGTTTGCTCCCCTTGCCTTCTGCGCATTCGTTATACGGTCGATTTCATCAACGAGCGTCGGTATAAACCTTAACGCAAGAGTCATCATCATCGCAAGGGTTGAAACGGGAATTTTAAATATTTTCAACGGAGAAAGCAGTTTTTCAATTGCATCCGTAAGCATCGTAGGAGTTGTTGTGTAAGTAAGCATTGAGCTGACAACAACGAGGCAGATGATTCGCAATGCCATAAACAAAGCCGTGAAAAGTCCGTTTGAAGTTATGTGAATGAATTTCCAATCAATTACAGGCGTTCCGCCCCTGATATAAAAAATATTCAGAAGTGAAGTAAACACTACGATTATTGCAATCGGTTTTATGCTTTTGAGCACCATTTTAAGAGGCACACGCGAAATTATTACGGTTACCAGCGTAAACAGAAGCATAAGGCCGAGCGACCAGAAATTCTGGCAAAGGAATATTGACACGATGAAAATTACCGTAAGGATTATTTTCATTCTTGCATCAAGCCTGTGAAGCAGAGAATTGCCGTTAAAATACTGACCGATAGTTATATCTTTAATCATACGGACGCACCTCCTTTTGAGAGGATTATCTCTGCAGCCTTTTCAACAGTATAGGCTGAACCGAGGTCTGAACCGTTTTTCTTCAGAATTTCAAAAACCTTCGAAACCTGAGGAACGTTAAGTCCGATGTTACGAAGCTCCTCGCTGTGAGAATAGACTTCATCCACCGTACCGTACATTTCAACCTGACCCTTATTCATAACAAGCACTTTCGTTGCGATTTTTGCAACATCTTCCATACTGTGAGAAACAAGCAAAACCGTACTGCCCGTTTTTTCGCGATAGGCTTTTATCATTTCAAGAATACGGTCTCTGCCCTTCGGGTCAAGACCTGCAGTCGGCTCGTCAAGAATAAGTACTTTCGGTTGCATTGCAATAACGCCTGCAATTGCCGCACGCCTTTTTTCACCGCCGGAAAGATCAAACGGTGACTTTTCAAGAAGCTCTTTTTTAAGACCTACATACTCTGCGGCAAGCAAGACTCTTTTGTGTATTTCTTCTTCCTTGAGTCCCATATTTTTCGGTCCGAAGGAAATATCTTTATAAACCGTTTCTTCAAAAAGCTGGTATTCGGGATACTGGAAGCAAAGACCAACCTTGAAACGTGCTTCACGTGTTGATTTTTTATCCTTCCATATGTCCTTGCCGTCAACGGTAATCTGACCGTTTTCAGGCTTGAGAAGTCCGTTGAAATGCTGAACAAGGGTGCTTTTACCCGAACCTGTGTGGCCGATTATACCAACAAGCTCACCCTCTTCAATATCAACGTTTATGTTATAAATAGCCTTTGACTGGCTCGGCGTACCCTTATTGTAAAGATGAGTAACGCCCTTTGCGGAAAGAATCGGCATCACTTCACCTCCAACGCTTTAAGGATTGCGGCCGCACACTCTTCTTCATCAAGAATGTCATCGGCAATCGGGAAACCTGCCTGCTTCAATCTGTAAGCAAGCTCGGTTGCCTGCGGCACATCAAGACCCAAAGCTTTTAATTTTTCAACGTTTTTAAACACTTTTCTCGGCTCATTGTCAAGGACAAGTTCGCCCTTATCCATAACGACAACACGGTCAGCCTTGACCGCCTCGTCCATATAATGCGTTATGAGAATTACGGTAATTCCGCGCTCTTTGTTGAGCATACGGATTGTGTCCATAACCTCCTGCCTGCCCTGAGGGTCAAGCATAGCCGTCGGTTCGTCCATAACAATGCACTTAGTATTCATCGCAATAACGCCTGCGATTGCAACACGTTGCTTCTGTCCGCCCGAAAGACGGTGCGGCTCACGACCGCGAAATTCGTACATACCCACGGCTTTGAGTGCATCGTCAACACACTTGCGGATTTCTTCAGGTTCAACGCCAAGGTTTTCGGGGCCGAACGCAACGTCATCCTCAACAATCGTTGCAACAATCTGATTGTCGGGATTCTGAAAAACCATTCCGACAGTTCTTCTTACATCGATTACTTTTTCATCGTCTGAAGTGTCCATACCGTCAACGGTAACTTTACCCGAGTCAGGTACAAGAATACCGTTCATAAGCTTTGCGACGGTTGATTTTCCGCATCCGTTATGACCTAAAATTGCAAGGAACTGACCTTCGGGCACATCAAGGCTAAAGCCGTCCACAACTCCGGTGGCGGCTGTTTCACCCTCATCTGCCTTATATGCAAACGAAACGTTATCAAATTTTATGATAACTTTATCTTCCATAGTTTACCTCTGCCAGATTGCTGACGCTCCGCAAGGAAGTACCATTCCCGTCTGCGAAACGGGCAATCCGATTTCACTGCACGAAAGTTTCCCACCGAATTTCGGTGAAATTACTGACCCTAAAATATATTCCATAACTGCGGGCGAAAGTCCCGTTGTGTATGAATTTATAAGCACCATTATGGGATCATCCGAAAGCACCTGTGAACAAAGCTCAACAAACTTATAAATTTCATCCTCAAGCTTCCAGACTTCTCCGCCCGGTCCTCTGCCGTATGACGGCGGGTCCATAATAAGGATATCGTATTTGTTTCCCCTGCGGATTTCGCGCTGAACGAATTTAATACAATCGTCAACAATCCATCTTACGGGTTTATCACTCACACCTGAGGCAACAGCATTTTCCTTTGCCCAGGCAACCATACCCTTTGAAGCGTCAACGTGAACAACCTGCGCCCCTGCTTTAAGGCAAGCAACGGTTGCACCGCCCGTATAAGAGAAGAGATTAAGCACCTTGACGGGTCTGCCTGCATTTTTGATAAGCTGTGCCGTATAATCCCAATTCACAGCCTGCTCAGGAAAAAGTCCCGTGTGTTTGAAGCCCATTGTTTTGACGTTGAAGCTGAGTTCACCGTAATTTATTCGCCATGCATCGGGAGTTTTTTTGAGAACCTCCCAGTGTCCGCCTCCCGTTGATGAACGGTGGTAACGTGCATTGGCATTTTTCCACATCGGATGTCTTTTAGGAGTCTGCCAGATTACCTGAGGATCAGGACGAATGAGTATAACATTACCCCAACGTTCAAGCCTTTCTCCACCTGAACAGTCAAGCAATTCATAATCTTTCCAGCCGTCAGCAATTCTCATTTTGACATCCTCCGTTAAGTTCTTTTAAATCAGTCTTTCTCTTACAACTTCGGCAATTTCTTCGGCAAGAATTTTAATTTTCGCTTCATCCTTACCTTCAAGCATAACTCTTACAAGAGGTTCTGTGCCCGACACACGTACAAGTACTCTGCCGTCCTCGCCAAGCTCACGCTCAGCACTTTCAATTGCCTTTTTGATTTCAATATCGTTATTGTAACGCACTTTACCCATCTGAGAAACGCGCACATTTATAAGCACCTGTGGAAAAACACTCATTTCCGCGGCAAGCTCTGAAAGCTTTTTGCCTGTACGTTTCATAACAGCAAGAAGCTGAAGCGCAGTAAGCTGACCGTCACCTGTTGAAGCATAGTCAAAGAAAATAACATGACCTGACTGCTCACCGCCGATTTTGTAGTTGTTTTCCTTCATATTTTCGAGGACGTATCTGTCGCCGACCTTGGTTGTTTCAACCCTGATACCGTTATTTTTACAGAATTCAAAGAATCCCATATTACTCATAACGGTAACAACTGCCGTATCGTTATCAAGTACGCCTCTTGATTTCATATCCTTTGCGCAGATTGCGATAATCTTATCGCCGTCCACGATATCGCCGTTTTCGTCAACGGCAAGCATTCTGTCAGCATCGCCGTCAAAGGCAAAGCCGACATCGCATTTATATTCTTCAACAAAGTGCTGAAGCCCCGTGAGACTCGTCGAGCCACATTCACGATTGATATTTATACCGTTAGGGATCGAAGACTTGATATGACTGTCCACTCCAAGCTCAGTAAAGAGGTCAGGTGCAGTTACGCTCGCCGCGCCGTTTGCGCAGTCAAGAGCAACTTTGTAGCCTGAGAAATCAATTCCCTCAACAGTTGAAATAAGATGACGGGTATAATCAAACGCAGGCATTTCCGAAGTGCGGATTCTGCCGACATCTGCTCCGACCTTTATAGGCGGTACGGTTACACCGTCAAGAATAATTGCTTCAATTTTTTCTTCAAGCTCATCAGGAAGTTTGTATCCGTCTGCCTGAAATATTTTAATTCCGTTATATTCACAAGGATTATGTGAAGCGGTAATCATAACCGCAGCATCATATTCGTATTTTTTGACAAGGAAAGCAACAGCAGGAGTCGGGAGGACACCAAGATGCATTACATCCGCGCCGACGGAACAAAGTCCCGCCGTAATTGCAGAGCAAAGCATATTTGAAGAGATACGGGTGTCCATACCAATCATAACTCTCGGTCTTTTCTTATTTTCATCAATAAGCACCATTGCCGCTGCGCGACCTATCTGCATTGCAAGTTCACAAGTGAGTTCTGAGTTTGCAACACCTCTTGCACCGTCTGTTCCGAATAATCTGCCCATAACAAATCTCCTTAATTATAAGTCTAATTTCTGTTGCTCTGCCAGGGAAACAGGATTTAACGATGCACCGTTCTGAGTCGGCATAGGAATACCCAAATGCTTATAAGCTGCGGGTGTTACCACTCTGCCACGCGGTGTTCTTGAAATGAAACCTAGCTGAATAAGGTAGGGTTCACACACGTCCTCAATTGTTATCGATTCCTCACCGATTGCTGCGGCGATTGTTTCAAGACCTACGGGACCTCCGTTATAATTTCTTATAATAGAAGTCAGCAGGAGTCTGTCAATAGAGTCAAGTCCGAGAGGGTCAACCTCAAGGCGGTTGAGTGCAAGATCTGCACTTTCACCCGTAATCACACCATCGCCAAGCACCTGTGCAAAATCTCTTGCGCGTTTTAAAAGTCTGTTTGCAATTCGCGGTGTGCCTCTTGAACGTGACGCGATCTGCAATGCACCATCTTCATCGATGTCTATTTTCAAAATTCCTGCACTTCTTTTTACAATGCTTGAAAGTTCCTCGGGAGAGTAAAGTTCAAGCCTTAACACAACACCGAAACGGTCACGCAAGGGTGCGCTGAGCTGTCCTGCACGTGTTGTTGCACCGATGAGAGTAAACTTCGGCAAATCGATTCTGATGCTCCTTGCCGAAGGACCCTGACCGATGATGATGTCAAGCGCATTGTCCTCCATCGCAGGATAAAGAACTTCCTCAACACTTCTGTTCATACGGTGAATTTCGTCGATAAAAAGGACGTCACCTTCGCTGAGGTTTGTAAGAAGTGCCGCCAGATCTTTCGGCTTTTCAATCGCAGGACCCGAAGTAACACGGAAGTTTACTCCCATTTCGTTCGCGATGATTCCTGCAAGAGTTGTTTTACCGAGACCCGGAGGGCCGTAAAGCAAAACGTGGTCAAGAGGCTCACCTCTGTGCCTTGCCGCTTCAATGTAAATTGAAAGGTTTTCTTTAGCCTTTGACTGACCGATGTATTCGTCAATCGTCCTCGGACGGAGCTGACGCTCAACATCGGAATCCATATCAAGATATTCAGGGGCAACTATTCTGCTTTCATAATCCATTTCGTCCACGTGAATACCTCCTTAAATCAACGACTTCAGGGCAAGGCGGATCATTTCCTCAACCGAGAGAGATTTATCCAGCTTGCCGACGGCTGCAGCAGCTTCAGAACGGCTGTAACCGAGCTGAATGAGAGCTTCTATTGCTTCGGAAAGGTCTGCAGATGTGTCTGCTGACTGAATTGCCGCAACAATGTCCGTCTGTTCCTGAGTAAGGTCTGTTGAAAATTTATTTTTAAGTTCAAGCACAATTCGCTGTGCTATTTTTGTTCCGACACCCTGAGCCTTCGTGATAGCCTTTGCATCGCCCGAAGCGATGTTCAAAGCAAGCTGATCGGGAGTCATAACTGAAAGGATTGCGAGAGCCGCTTTCGGGCCGACACCTGAAACGGTGATAAGCTGTTTGAAGGCATCAAGCTCGTTTGAATTGTGAAAACCGTAAAGCTCAATTGCGTCTTCACGGACATTCATATATGTGAACACGGTTGCCTGCGAACCTTTCATTCCGACCTTCTGCAAAGTGTTCATGGTTGAAAAGCAGAAAAATGCAACTCCGCCGGTCTGAATGGCAAATCCATTCTGATCAACGGCTACAATTTCACCTGTTAATGAATATATCATTGCTTTTCACCTCTTAGTAATATTTTTTTAACTTCCCGACGAGCGAACCGCTTGTGTGTGCGTGACAGATAGCCATAGCAAGAGCATCGGCTGTATCGTCAGGCTTCGGCACTTTTTCGAGCTTGAGCATCATACGCATCATTTCCTGCACCTGCTTTTTTTCTGCCCTGCCGTAACCGACAGCGCTCTGCTTAACCTGAAGCGGTGTATACTCAGCAATTTCGAGCCCGTGCTTCTGCGCCGCAAGGACTATAACTCCCCTAGCCTGAGCAACGTCGATTACCGTTTTTGCATTTGTGTTGTAAAACAGCTTTTCAATTGCCATAACGTCGGGCTTGTATTTTGAAATAATGACATCAAGCTCGTCGTAGATAAGCTGTAAACGTCTGTTGAACGGCATACCTGCAGGGGTTGTAACTGCGCCGTAGTGGATAGTTGTAAAATGGTTGTTGCTGTATTCAAGGATACCGTAGCCGACTATAGCGTAGCCGGGGTCAATTCCGAGTATAATCATTTACGGTCTCCTTTCAAATTTTATTTATCGTATTTAGACTCTCTTTCGCGGATAAGCATTTTCGTCGGTGTACCCTCGAGTCCGAATACCTCACGGATTCTGTTATCGAGGTAACGCTGATAGCTGTAATGGAAAAGGTCTTTTCTGTTAACGAAGCAGACAAATGTCGGCGGACGTGTTGAAGCCTGGGTCATATAGTAAATCTTAAGGCGTCTGCCCTTGTCTGTCGGGGGCTGTACTCTTGACGTTGCTTCTGCAAGGATGTCGTTGAGCTTACCCGTTGAAATTCTCATCGAATTCTGCTCGTCAACATACTTGATAAGCTCGAAAAGTCTGTCAAGACGCTGACCCGTTTTTGCAGAAATAAAGATTATGGGAGCATAGGACATAAACGAGAAATCATCCATAAGCTTTTTACGGTATGAATCCATTGTCTTGCCGTCTTTTTCGACAGCATCCCATTTATTGACCGCGATAATACAAGCTTTTCCGAGGTCGTGTGCGATACCTGCAACCTTGGAATCCTGCT
>JAZSID010000036.1:0-42454 GCA_045533625.1 Acutalibacteraceae bacterium
GTTTATTACGATTATCTGCGCGTTTTTGCAATAATTGCGGTTATTGTTATTCACGTATCTGCTCAGGAATGGTCGGATTTTGAAGGCAGAAGCTATGTATGGCAGATCTTTAATGTATATAATGCAATTGCAAGATGGGGCGTGTCCGTTTTTCTTATGATAAGCGGTTCTCTCTTTCTTTCAAGGGATATTGAAATTAAAACGATATACAAAAAATACATACCACGAATGGTGGCGTCGTATTTTGTGTGGTCAGCCCTACATGCTGTTTTTGCGCCCGGGAATGTTTATAATCCCGATTTTATAGAGTCATTTTCATTTGTTGATTTTATTCAAAAAACGTTTATTGGCCCCGTTCATCTGTGGTTTATCCCGATGATAGTCGGAATTTATATGTGTCTGCCGATTATCAGACAGTTTGTTGTTTCAAAAAAGCTTCTTAACTATTATCTTTTGCTCGGCTTTGTTTTCGGTTATGCTGTTCCGCAGGTGGTTTATATGGCAAAAGACTTCACATCGGGAAATATACAGAAAACATTGCTTGCTGTGAACACGCTTGTTTCTGATATGAACGTACGTGTTGTGGTCGGTTTTGCTTATATTTTTGTTCTCGGTTATTTCCTTGCGAATACTGAGTTTACGAAGAAACAGAGAAAAATCATCTACCTTCTCGGAGCAGTCGGATTTTTGGTATCAGTAGTGTTCAATGCCGCTGCAGGATGGAAGCTGAACACAAACAGTACAAACTATTTACAGACATTTACAATAAATGTTCTTCTTGAAGCGGTTTCGGTTTTTGTTTTCTTCAAATACAGAAAATTTGACAAAGAGAAGATAAATGCGCTGATGTCAAAACTGTCGCAGTACAGCTTTGGCGCATATCTCGTACATATACTTGTTATGTCGGTTTATAAATTCTGGGGATTCAATTCGGTTGCCTTTAACCCGATTTTCTGTATTCCTGTTCTGACATTGGCGACGGTTGCGGTATCCTTTTTGATATCATTCCTGCTCAACAAAATACCGTTTGTCAACAGATGGATTACCTGAGGATATACGGTGCGCCTTGGAAATAATTTTAATTAACACTTGATTTAATTTTTTGAATAGTATACAATCTATGTATAATGCTTTGGAGGTAAACCCATGGACGAAATCAAAAACACAAACGGAAACGCTGAGTTTCCTGTTAACTCTCCTGAAGAGAATAAAGTTAAGATAGACTTTGCAAATATTGAAGCAACAGAAAGCGGATTTGCAGTAAATGAACGTTTCGGTGTTGCTGAGGAATACAAGCAGGAAGCACCTGCTGAAGCTCCGCAGACTCCGGTGGAGGTTGCTCCGCAGCCTGTTCAGCAGATGCCCGTTCAGCCGCAGATTCCTGCACAGCCTGAAAAGAAGAGCAAAAAGAATGTTGCTCCTGAAGCTGCAAAGGAAAAGAAGGCAAAGAAAAACAAGAATCTCGGAACGTTTATCCGTGTTTTTGTAATTTCAATTCTTTCGGTTATAACTCTCTGGACGGTTATGTATACTGTTGACCATTCTCTTGCCGCGCAGGGAATTGCACCGCTTTTCTCAGTGTCTTCAACAGAGTATACAGTTTCTTATCTTGAAACAGACAAGCCTGCTGCATTCAGCTACAAGTGCTTGGGATACAAAGTTCAGTTCCTTACTAACGAGAATTATCAGCTCACACAGGATTGTGTATGGGCTTGGGAAGACGGTCCGAATGATATTCTCTTACAGAGAGGTCAGCTTTTCCCTGTTGGTGCAGAACAGTAATATTTTAAGGGATGCTTACGCCGAGCTCCTGTAAGGCAGTTTTTCTTTAAAATGTGAACTTGCGGCACAATAATGCGTTAAAAACCACCGATACGCGTCAGCGTTATCGGTGGTTTTCGCCTTTTCTTGCACACGCAATTTCGCATTTTAAAGTGCCTTGCAGTTTCGTAGAAAGACAAAATTTCTTGAATTGAAGCCAAAAATGTAGCAAGGCTGGCGCCTTGCGAGGCTTTTGGCAATAATGCAAGGAATTTTGTTCGAGAAACAAAAACTTCCTTACGGGAACTCGGCGTTAGGCATCCCTTTTTTACGTTTTTAAAAGGCAAAGTGCCCTAAAAAGAACTACGATTTTTGAAAAAATTTACAAAAGGTCTTGATAAATCTTTCACAGATTGATATAATAATTAGGATATAAAGATTTAAACGCAGTATGGTTTTGGAAGAAAAATTTCCGTTTCTGCTGCAGAAAAATCTTCTTGCAATACGACAGTATTACTGCAAAGTTTTTCTTTGCATAAACAAAAATTTTTGTCTTACAAAACTGCTTCGCACCTGAAATTCTAAAAATTTTGGTGCAGCAAGCTGTTTTGAATCGCAGTCATACGCGCGTATTTCAAGATGAAAAACAGTTTGATGTGCCGAAAGGTTTAAATTTCAGGCATACGGGGTTCAAATCTTTATATCCTAAGGAATGGCGAAAGCCGAAAAGATGTATATAGAGGCGAGGTCGAAGACCGGACCTATATAAACCGAAAGGAGATTTACAACATGATCAACTATTCACGTGAAGTAGAGGAAATGTGCTGTGTAGCTAAGGGCCCGAATCACGGTCCTGCTCCGATCCCTGAAGAGGGTAAGTGGGTTAAGGCTTATGACGTTAAGGATATTTCCGCTTTCACACACGGTGTGGGCTGGTGTGCACCTCAGCAGGGCGCTTGTAAGCTCTCACTCAACGTTAAAGAAGGTATTATTGAAGAGGCACTTGTTGAGACAATCGGTTGCTCAGGTATGACACATTCAGCTGCTATGGCTTCTGAAATTCTTCCGGGCAAGACAATCCTTGAAGCTCTTAACACAGACCTCGTTTGCGACGCTATCAACACTGCTATGCGCGAGCTCTTCCTTCAGATTGTTTACGGCCGTTCACAGTCTGCATTCTCAGATGACGGTTTTTCAGTAGGCGCAGGTCTTGAAGACCTCGGTAAGGGCCTTCGTTCACAGGTTGGTACAATGTACGGTACAAAGGTTAAGGGTGTTCGTTACCTCGAAATGGCTGAGGGTTACGTTACACGTATGGCTCTTGACGAAGACAATCAGGTTATCGGTTACGAGTTCGTATCACTCGGTAAGATGACAGACTTCATCAAGAAGGGCGACACACCTAACGACGCATACAACAAGGCAATCGGTACTTACGGCAGATTCGCTGACGCTGCTAAGTACATCGACCCGAGAAAAGAATAAGTAAGAGGAGGAAATTACAATGGCATTATTTGAAAGCTACGAAAGACGTATTGATAATATCAATGCTGTTCTTGCTGAATACGGTATTTCTTCAGTTGAAGAATGTAAGGAAATCACTCTTGCAAAGGGTATCGATTGCGACAAGATCGTAAGAGAAACACAGCCGATCTGCTTCGAAAACGCAGTATGGGCTTACACAGTAGGTTGCGCTATCGCAATCAAGATGGGTTGCACAAAGGCTGCTGATGCAGCTGCAGCTATCGGTATCGGCCTCCAGGCATTCTGCATCAAGGGTTCTGTTGCTGACAACAGAAAGGTTGGTCTTGGCCACGGTAACCTTGGTAAGATGCTTCTTTCAGACGAAACAGAGTGTTTCTGCTTCCTTGCAGGTCACGAATCATTTGCTGCTGCTGAAGGCGCTATCAAAATCGCTCTTAACGCTAACAAGGTAAGAACAAAGCCTCTCCGCGTTATCCTCAACGGTCTTGGCAAGGACGCCGCTATGATCATTTCAAGAATCAACGGCTTCACATACTGCAAGACAGAGTTTGATCCTTACTCAGAAACAGTTAAGGTTGTTGAAGAGAAGGCATATTCAAACGGCCCGAGAGCAGACGTAAGATGCTACGGTGCAGATAACGTTCCTGAAGGCGTTGCAATCATGAAGCTTGAAAACGTTGGTGTTTCTATCACAGGTAACTCAACAAACCCGACACGCTTCCAGCATCCTGTTGCAGGCACATACAAGAAGTGGTGTAACGAAAACGGTGTTAACTATTTCTCAGTTGCATCAGGCGGCGGTACAGGCCGTACACTTCATCCGGATAATATGGCAGCTGGTCCTGCTTCATACGGCATGACAGATACAATGGGTCGTATGCACTCAGACGCACAGTTTGCAGGTTCTTCATCAGTTCCTGCCCATGTTGAAATGATGGGCTTGATCGGTGCCGGTAACAACCCGATGGTTGGTATGACAGTTGCTTGCGCAGTTGCAGTTGAAGAAGCAAGCAAATAATCCTTGATTTACAAGTCTTTTTGAACTTTTGCAGTTTCGCTTTGCTTTTGTAAAACGAAATTCGCACAAAATTGAACAATAAAAACTTAGACACATCATTGTTGAAATCTCAACAATGATGTGTCTGTTGCTTTATTAAAATATTGATTTTTGCTTGCCGATAAGATATAATACAATTACTATAATAGGGGAGTATGGGATTGTGTTGTCAAGAGCATAATTCCAAAACCTGGAGGTAGCATTATGAAAAAAATGTGCAAGAAAATAATTACCGTGCTGTTGGTAATTGCAATGCTTATCCCGTCAGTTGCGATGCTTTACTCATCAGCAGCTATATCGGATTTCTCTGTTGAGCTTGCTTTTAATAACATTTTTGTTTTTGAAAAGTGGGCAAGCAACAAATTGTCAACCACAATAGTCAACGGCGGTGTGCCGATGGCGGATAAGCTGACTATCGATATCGATAACGGTAGCTTCAAATTTGAAAATAAAAATCCGGGTGAAGCTTATACCGGTCATGGTATGGGTTCAGGAACGGCTTCTCCAGGTAACTTCCAGTATTATATGATGGATGTTGAGCCCGGTGCGGCATATACGTTCTCATACAACCTCACAAGTCTCACATCAGGCTTGATTTTTACTCCTTATATCTTTTTCTTTGATGAAAACGGTTCGTACACCTCACTTGTTCCGCAGTCGGTTGCAAGCACAGGTAACATCAGCTTTGCTTTCTTCGTTCCTACTAATGTACATTATATTCAAATTCGTTTCACAATTTCCGGCACCGGCTTTGCAGAAGCCAAGGATATCGCAATCCGTAAGACAGACGTCTCTTCATACGGAAGCAATATTTTCGACTTTGCTTCATGGGCAAGCAATGGAATTTCAAGTAAAGTCAGCGATGATGCAAATTACAACGGCGGTGCTGTAGCAAAAAATACTGCAGATAACAGTGTTACTCTTACCACAGATGCAACTATCGCAACTAAAGGAGTTCTTTTTACAAACTTCACATTCGGTAACGGAAACGGATATTATATGATGCCCGTTAATCCGAGTTCAACATATAACTTCTCATACAATCTTGCCTCCTGCAACTTTGACGTGGCTTTTTATCAGCCCTATGTTGTTTTCTATGATGCGAGCAAAAATTTTATATCTTATATTAATTCATCGGCTGTCGATACAGGTGTCAACAGATTTGTATTTACAACTCCCGCAAATGCCGCTTATATTCAGATTGTTTACGGTATTGTCGGCATTGCCGAGGCAGGCAAGACCTGCACGGTAAAGGATGTTGCGATTCAGAAGCTCACCCTTGCAACCGACACAAATGCAGGTGTGACTCACCGTAAAGTTTATACATATTCAAAGAGCAATCCACGGAATTACGGTGAGCTTCCCGTTCCCTCATACGCTCCCAACGGTTATGTTTTTGCGGGTTGGTACACAGGTGTGAACGGAACAGGTACTCACATAACAGAGAACACGCCTGTTGATTTTACAAGCCATACCGTTTATCCTAAATATGAGCCTGTTGTTGACTCCCTTTCAATCAGGACAATGCCTGTCAAAACATCATACACCGTTGGTGAAAGAGTCAATCCAACGGGACTTGTGCTTGAATATACGGTTGCAGATGCAACAAGCACGATTGAATCGGGCTATTACTGCACTCCCGAGTATCTGACCGCAACAGGCACACAGACGGTTACTGCCCACTACGGCGGTAAAACGGCAACATATACGGTTAATGTAAGTGCAAGCCTTTCAGAAACCGTTGTTGTTAACGGAGCAACAGTCAATGCAAGCGTAACAAACAATACGTACACATTTGCAAGCACCGTTGCAAACTCCGACTTCCACCGCTATAAGCTGACATATTACTCCGATGCTTATATTGAAGGAATAATAACCTACGGTGACAATACAACAGAGCAATTCTTCCTTGAGCCTTCTTCCAACTTTGATAACGGAATGGGTGAATTCGCTTCTTTTGTTGACGGTTATCTTAAAAAGTATGTCAATGCAAGCATGAAGATGTCGAAGGTTACAAGTAACGCCAAAAAGGGAATCAAGTCAATCAGTTTCACGCTTCTTGACAATAAAGTAGGCACCTTCAATCTTCTTTCTGTCACAACAGAAAAAAGGGCAGATATGCCATCCACAATGACAGGTGAAGCTACTGTTATGGCAAACACGATAAAGACCTTCCGTAATGATCAATATAAGGTTGGTATCGACATCCTCAACGGCGGTGCGGTTTATCAGCTTTACCTTCTTAACAGCAATATTGTTGCCCGTGTTTACAACATAAATGGCAAAGATGTAACAAAGGTTGACTATAAAAATAAGCTGGATGCCACTTATGGTACAAATTACAAAAGTGAAAGCACCGAGGTCAACCTTATCAACTATTATGATAACGGCCGTGAGCTTCAGCAGTCATACTACGGTACGGGCGAAAAGCCTTATGAGCAGGGCTACTATAACTCGGCAGACTGGAACTACAACCCCGTTCAGGCAGGTAACGTAGTCGGCGAAGCAAGTAAGGTTATTGATTACGAAATAGGTGAAGATTATATTTATATCAAAGCCCGTCCGCTTGATTGGGCAAAATGGTCAGACGAATGGGCAGAAACTAACCCCAATGTGATGAATTATGAAACAGGAGAGTATTATAAGCCCATACACGGTGATGGATACGTTACCGATACTTATATCGAGGCAAGATATGTTTTTGAAAACGGATTAATGAAAACATATTGTCGTATGGTTGATTATTCGGGCTTTCCTTCAGCACAGACAACACAGGAGTTGCCTGCATTCTATACAATCGAGCCTCTTAATCAGTATGTTTATAATGATGTAACTGAAGACAAAGCGTGGCAGGAAGAAAATCTCGTGTATGATTCAGAGCCCGAATTTTGGGGTATAACTCAGGATTATATAACAAATTGTTACCCTAACGGCTTCTCTGCAAACAAAAACACTCCTGAGAATTGGGCGGCCTTTATGGCAAGTCAGGATGCAGACAGCTTCGGTATCGGTCTTTATACACCCGAGGTAACAGATTTCTATTACGGTGTTTATCCGCCGAAGCACAGCGGTGCAAGTGCAGACAATGCGCACTACAGACACGCTCAGACCGTCAATCCTGCGAAAGAGGTCAACACCTCATATATCGCACCTATCGGTGTCAGAACCTTTGAAAGCTATACACCCACCGAATATGAGTTCTATATCTCAACGGGTACCGTTGACCAGATCCGTGATTCGTTCGGAGCTGTATGCAAGCACAGCAACACCCACAACGAGCACAAGGCTGCAACCTGTACCGAAGAAGGCTATGATAAGGTTGTCTGCGGTGATTGCGGAGAAACTGTTTCAGTGTCAGTAATTCCTGCGGTTGACCATACATACGAAACAATTACAACAGAGCCGACTTGTACCGAAGCGGGTAATACCTCTGTGGTTTGCGCCGTTTGCGGTGAAATATTCAGCTCGACCGTAATTGACAAAAAAGGACACTGCTACGAGGGCAGCACTTGTGCGGTATGCGGAGTAGAAGCTGATATTTATAAGCGTAACGATTCTGCAACGGTTATCGATTATGCAAACAGATTTATATACGGTCTTACATCGGGATTGAGCATTGATACGGTCTTCTCTGAATATGTAACCCATTCGGATAAGGTGTATTATCAATACGGTGCAAATAAAGTCGGAACCGATAAAAAGGTAATGCTTTATGATAACAATACAAATGAACTTGTCAGTGAATACACATTTGTTATCTTCGGTGATGTCAACGGCGACGGCTGGTATGACGGTCAGGACGCAGTGCTTGTTTCCTGTTTTGTAAACGGAATGCTCACGCAGGATGATGTGAGCGAGGCTGTTTATATGGCGGCAGATTGCAACCACGACGGTGCTGTTGACAGGCTTGACGTTGCACTCCTCAACCAGGCGGGTACACTCCGTGCAAGCATTGATCAGTCAAAGCCTGCAGAAGAACTCCTCGAAACATCATCAGCCTATGTTGAATATCTTTCCCTTATCGACCAGACACCTGAATTTGAGGTTGAGGATGAACAGGAGGATGTTATAATTCCCGATACAAGTGAAGAAGTTGATTCTGATGAAGCAACAGCAGGGTTTGACTTTGTGACAGTGATTACAGGTATCTTCGATTTAATCAAGAATCTTATTTCCGTAATTTTCTCGTTCATAATCGGATAGACTGATAAAATTTAAAGACGGTGGAGCAATCCACCGTCTTTTTATGATATCTGTTATTATGCTACTGTGTCTTCAATTGAGATAAGGCCGTTGAATACGCCGACATAAGCCTTACCGTTCGGACCGATTGTGATAGGACCGTAGGAGTTGTTCCAGTTCTTACCGCTGCCTGTGAATACCTTGTAAAGTGTTTCACCTGTTCTGAAATCAACTGCTGTGAAGTACCATGCAACCGCACGCTTGGGAATGTCATCATTCTGAACTCTTGTGTAGAGGTAGAGGATACCGTTTTCTGTTGACATCTTGGGAACAACTGTTGCAGATGCCTCGTCGATTTCCCATACAACCTCTGCCTTTGTGCAGTCATAGTTCATATCGATTCTTGTAACACCGGGCTCACTTGTGGGATTGTTTTCAAGGAAGCCTGCACCTGATTCAGAGTAGTTGTTTTCAATGATGAATGAACGGCCGTAAGCAACGATTGAGTTTTCACTGACTGATTTGCCCTCTGTGAAAAGAGGAACCTGGTCAACAATCTCACCTGTCGGACGGTCGTAGATAACGATGTTTACTCTGCCGTCATTGTTGTCTGTAATAGCGCAAAGCTCTTTAACGCCGACCTGAACAGCGCCTTCACCTTCCTTGTCGTATACGGGAACGTCAAGGAGAGTGGGAGTTGTACCTGAACCCTGGTTGATAGCACCGGGCTTGAGTGTTGTTCCGCGGTCATAAGCGGTTCTCCATGTGTATGTGGGAAGTCCGTCAGCACCGATTTCGAAACGGTACATTGCTGTGTCTGAAACGATGTAGATGCCGTCGTCGCAGATTGCGAATGTGTTCTGAATTTCTTCGTTGTCAAGCTTTATCATCTTGACTTCATCTGTTTCTGCATCGATATAACCGATTTCACCGGGACGTGTAAGGAACCAGATGTTGCCTTCAAAGTCAGGCATAGCGTCTGTGATGTTTGAACCGTCGGGAAGGCAATCATCGATATCCCATTCTTTTTCGATCTTCCATTCGGGTGTGCCTGATGATTCATCGATGTAGTAAATCTGAATTACGTTGTCAGAGTTACCGATGATGGGTCTGTCACCTTCAAGGAGGTGGCAGTATGCACCGCCCGAAGTATCGGATGATATTGCAGCAAAGTTTAAGGTTTTGATAGCTTCAACTGTTGACGGACGCTGAGGAAGTCTTGTTTCAGCGAGGATTTCAAGTGTATCAGCATCCATAAGAAGAAGACGGAAGCCGACAACGTTACCGCTGATGCACATGATTCTGCCCTGAGAATCAAACATAAGTGTAGCAACAAGCCCGCCGAAAACGTTCATTGAACGTGACTTAACAACAGGATTGATGCCGAGAGGTCCCATATAGTCGTATGTATCTGTGTTGTATGAGTTGCCGTGCATACCGTTTGTACCTTCGGCTGCGAGGTAAGGATGCTGAGGAATAGGAAGGTTACCTTCATCCTCAAGAGGATTAGCAACAGCAGCTTCACCGTAGAAAGCGGGACACCGCTTAGCAACCAAAGGCTGACGAATCTGACCGCCGGGGCTCAGGAACAGCATAAGAAATGCTGAAAGAGCAGACAAAATTTTCAAAAGAAATGGATTCATAATCTTTATCTCCTTTTCAATAAGATTAAAGATATTATACCATATTTTTACTTAAAAGCAATATAAACTTAAAAAATATTACGGTTACCATTTTAAAAAATGCGTCATAATATTTCAAGGCATAGTGTTGTTGCATTGACAAAGCATCAGAAAATGATTATAATGAATTGATTAGATATTTATTAGAAGAGGTACATTTATGGCTAACAAAACTAAACAGTACCATACCCATATAACTTCCGAACACAAGTGGTTTGATCTTAAACTTAAGGAAGTGTGGCAGTACAGGGATTTAATAGGGCTTTTTACCAAGCGTTCGTTTATTCTTACATATAAGCAAACGGTGCTTGGTCCTCTGTGGTTGTTCATAAGCCCGATTTTGACCAGCATTATATACACATTTGTCTTTGGCGGTATTGCAGGCATTGAAACTGATGGTGTTCCACAGATTCTGTTTTATATGAGCGGTAATGCTATCTGGACATTCTTTTCTTCAAGTCTTACGAAAAATGCAGGAACGTTTACGGGCAATGCATCAGTTTTTGGCAAGGTGTATTTCCCTCGTCTTACCACACCGATCTCAAATATTCTTTCTAGTATAGTTCAGTTTGGTATCCAGATGATTCTGGTTGTTATGATTCTTGTATACTATTCGATAACCGGCGCAGTGCATCCGAATTATTTAGCGTGTCTGTTGATTCCGCTTGTGCTTATACATCTTGGAATAATGGGTCTTGGATGTGGCATCATTATTTCAAGCCTGACAACGAAATACCGTGACCTTTCGGTACTCGTTAGCTTTGGTGTGCAACTATGGATGTATGCAACTCCTATTGTGTATCCGATTTCACAGATAGAAAATGAATTTGCAAAAACTTTACTTATGTTTAACCCTGCAACAGCACCTATTGAACTGTTCCGTTATGCATTACTTGGACAGGGAACAGTTATGAGGATTGGACTGATTATTTCGTGGGCATTTACTATTTTGGTAGCAGTAGTTGGTATTATGGTATTCAATAAGGTTGAAAGGACCTTTATGGATACAGTCTGAGGTGGGAATATGGAAAAAGCTAATCGTGACATTGCAATAAAAATGACAGGTGTCAAAAAACGCTACCGCCTTGGGCAAATCGGTGGCGGCACGCTTCAGGCTGATCTGCAGAGTTGGTGGGCAAAAATACGCGGGAAGGATGACCCGAACGCTAAAATAGGTCAGGAACAGCGTCTTGTAGGCCAAACATTTATGGCGCTTAACGGTATAGATCTTGAAATATATCAGGGTGAAGCTGTCGGTATTATCGGTACAAACGGTGCGGGCAAAAGTACACTTCTGAAAATTCTTTCGCGTGTTACTGCACCGACTGCAGGTGAAATAGATATTTACGGCAGAGTTGCTTCTATGCTTGAGGTTGGTACTGGATTCAGTCCTGAAATGACAGGCAGAGAAAATGTATATATGAATGGTGCAATTCTCGGTATGACCAAGGCTGAAATTGATGCCAAAATGGAGGAGATTATCGAGTTCTCTGAGGTAAGAGATTTCATTGATACACCGGTTAAACGTTATTCAAGCGGTATGTACGTTAAACTTGCGTTCTCAGTTGCAGCACATCTTGACAGTGAAATTATGATTATGGACGAGGTTCTCGCTGTCGGTGATATGGCTTTCCAAAGAAAATGCATTAATAAGATGAAGGAAGCAGCTACACAGTGTGGCCGAGCAGTTCTTTACGTTAGCCATAATATGAACACTATACGCCAGTTCTGCGAACGCTGTATCGTCCTTGATAAAGGGAAAGTTATCTTCGATGGTGATGTTGAAGAGGCGATAGGAGTGTATCTTGGACAAAGTCAAAAAAGTCCGTCTTATGTTGATTTAACAGACAGAAAGCACAATCATCAGTATCTTTCAGGAATAAAGCTTACAGGAATTGAAGCCGTAAACAGAGACTCGTGGTTAATAAATGTTGGAGAAAAATTGCAGTTTAAAATATATGCAACAGCAACAGAAGATTTACAGAATGTCGGATACCGTATGAGACTTTTCAGCACATCTGGCGTATCTGTGTCTGTACTGATGGCCAAAGATCTTATCAATTGTAAGGCCGGAGAAACAGTGTGTATCCCTTTAGAGGCTGATCTTTCAGAATTGGTGCCCGGAAGATATTATTTTACACCCGCAATTTACAGAACCGATCATGATGGTACATTCCAGTTTTATGATCATATTGATGCAGCTATTACTTTAGAGGTTGCATCTACTTTTGAGTTTAACCAGAACATGAATTGGGATTCGTTTTATTGGGGGTATGTCAAACTTCCGGAATTGAAGGATTTGCGTCAATAATCTGACGAGGTGAAAAAGTGGATTTTGTTTGCGATAGAAAAAGATGTACAGGTTGTGCTGCATGTGCTAATATATGTCCTTTAAATGCAATTGAGATGCGTTTGGACGGTTCGGGATTTCGATACCCGTATGTAAACAGTAATGTTTGTGTTGATTGTAGCAGGTGCAAGGCAATATGTCCGCAAAACAACGCAATAAAATACAATGAAACAGGAAGTTTTTATGCGGGAGTTTCTTTTAATGATTTAGTTAAGGAAAAAAGCTCATCAGGTGGTATTTTCTCTCTTTTAGCTGAGAAAATAATCAAAATGGGTGGAGTTGTTTTTGGAGCTGCATTTGATAAGAATTTTCAGGTAAAACATATTGCTGTTGATGATGCAAGTGATTTATGTTATCTTCGTGGATCAAAGTATGTGCAGAGTGACATAGGGACTTGTTTTGAACAGGTTAAGTCGTTTTTGTGCGCAGGACGAACCGTTTTATTTTCGGGTACACCTTGTCAAATAGACGGACTGTATTTTTACTTATCAGAAGAGTATGAAAATTTATATACTGTAGATATTTTGTGTCACGGAGTTCCTTCGCCTGAAGTTTTTAATAAGTATATTAAAAATGAAAGTGAGAATAAGGGCAGGGAAATTACCGCTTTTGATTTTCGCTCTAAAAAAGTCGGATGGGTAAATTATTCTACAAACATAATTTTTGGTGATGAAGAAAAAAATGTGTATAAGAGCAGTTATATGCAAGGGTTTTTGAAGAATTATTATTTGCGTGAGAGTTGCTATGACTGCAGATATGCGATACCTAACAGGGTGGGTGACATTACACTTGGAGATTTTTGGGGATACAAGGAAAAATCTCCTGAATATCTCGAAGATGATAATCGTGGAATTTCTTTGATTATTATTAATAATAAAAAAGGTGAGAAGTTATTCCGATACATACGAAAGAAGGCTGCTATCGTCAAAAAAAGTTATGATGAAGCTGCAAAGGGGAATCAAATTCTCTATAAATCAAGTGAAAAACCGTTAGACTATGATGAATTTCAAAAAGATTATAATAATTTAGATTGGAGTAGTTTGTCACAAAAATATTTTACTGAAGTTATTACAAGTCCTGTAATTACAAGCAAAGATACGCAGGCGTATATTTCGGTACCCTTCAGGAAGAGATACTATAAACATTTACTGTTTTGCAAAAAACAAGAATTTTTGCAAAGAATAAAGGGTGGCAGATAACAAGGCAAAAGTATTTTCTGTAAGAGCACAGAGAATCAAAAATTATTATAAAGACTTTGTTCGTTCTACAAATAAATATTAATCTAAATAGAGTTTTTAATATTCTTGTTATGTTTTTGTATTACTGTTGCTATTTCAGAAGTAAACAATTGATTTTAAAAGGCTTTTAAGCAATTTTCAAGACTCCTGAATTCTCAGTTCAGGGGTCTTTCGCTTTGTTTTTCATTTACACCCCATATGACGAAAAAGAAAAGCATCAGGTAAAAACTGATTTATGGGCATAAGTGTTGTGGTTTGTTGAGGTCGAAGAAAACAGAAAGAGTTTTGTCGGATGAATTTCTTGTAGACAAAATTACGTATTTGCACTATAATTGGTTTGTAAAATTTTTCAGGGAGTGATATTGTGAAAAAGACAATCAAATCATTTTTATCCTTGGTACTTGCATTGGTAATGGCATTTTCGGTCTGCTCGGTTGCGTTCGCGGTTGAAACTGCTGATGCTACTGTCGGATTTACAGATGAGGACTTCCTTACGGCAAAGGGCCGCAAGCTCGTTAACCGTAACGGTGATGAGATTCAGCTCAAGGGTGTAAACCTTGGTGCCTGGATGATCTGGGAAGACTGGCTCTGCCCCTACGAAGAGGCAACTGACCACTATTCTGTTCTCACAACTCTTGAAGATCGTTTCGGAAGAGAAGGCGCTTACGAGCTTTTTAATACTTATATGGACAACTGGATTACAGAATATGACCTTGACGAAATCAAAAAGATGGGATTTAACTGTGTCCGCGTTCCGTTCTGGTTCAGAAACTTCTATTATGACGATAACGGCACAAAAATCCTTGATGAAGACGGTGAATGGGATTTTTCACGTCTTGAATGGGTTGTTGAGGCATGCTCCGAGCGTGAGCTTTATGTTATCCTCGATATGCACGGTGCTGTCGGATACCACAGCGATGCTCCGCACAGCGGCAAGGGTCAGTCCTGCGGTTATTATGAAGATACCGAACAGGGCGAAAGATACCGTGTGCTGACCGATGAGCTCTGGGCAGCTATCGCAACAAAGTTCGAGGGTAACCCTGCCGTTGCAATGTACGACCTTCTTAACGAGCCGATGTGTGATGTGCCGTCAGGCGAGCTTGAAAGAAGAAAGAACAACACAATGGCTTACTCAAGACTTTATGATGCAGTAAGAGCAGTTGATGAAGACCACGTTATCACAATGGAATGTATCTGGACAGCATTTGCTCTTCCGCAGGCATGGACCAAGGGTTGGGACAACGTTGTTTATCAGGTTCATTTCTACAACAACTCAAACTTTATTTTCAATCTATTCGCTTTTTTCACAAAGTTGGTTTACTTTGATGTACCGATGTATATGGGTGAGTTCTATCCGCATCAGAAGACAACATGGGAAAACTGCTTCAAAACTCTTGATAATCTTGATTACAGCTGGACGCTTTGGACTTACAAGGCAACAGGTCACGGAATGTGGAGCTCGGACTGGTGCATAAAGGGCAGTAAGGACGGCTTCCATAGAGCAAAGGTGCAGACAGATTCTTATGAAGAAATCGCACGCAAGTGGGGCGAATGTATCCGTACTGAAAACGGATTCCAGGATACAGGCCACTACGAAAATAATGTAAAAGGTAATCTTTAATTCCAATACAGAAAAACGCATCTTCGGGATGCGTTTTTCTTTTTAAATTTTGCAATTATTCAATTGACAATATGAAATTAATTGTATAAAATAAAGGCACTAATTTTACAGAGGTAATTTTTATGGCAAAAAATAAAGACGTTGCGCCAAAAAACGCACTGAAGCACCCGAATGCCATCGGAATCAAGGAAGGTTTGGGATATACACTTGGTGATATAGGCAATCTGTTGGTGCTTACATTTATTTCAACGTTTCTTAAGGTGTTCTATACAGATACACTTATGGCAGACCTGGGTGTCGATCCCGACAAGGTTTACAACGACATCACAGTCCTTTTTCTTGTTACAAGACTTTGGGATGCAATCAATGACCCGATGTGGGGCCTTATTGTTGATGCAAGGAAACCGGCAAAGGACGGCAAGTTCAGACCTTATCTGAAGTGGCTTTCTGTTCCGCTTTGTGTTTCGATGGCTGTCTGCTTCCTCGGAATTAACAAATTCATTAACAATTACATAGTCATTCTTATTTTTGCATACGTTACATATACTTGCTTCGGTATGCTTTATACGAGTGTTAATATTCCGTATGGATCGCTCGCATCTGTTATCACGGACGACCCTAAAGGAAGAACGCTTCTTTCAACCTTCCGTTCAATCGGCGGCGGTGTCGGCGGTGCTGTTGTTACGCTTCTCGGCCAGATGGTTGTTTACAACAAAGTTATCGACCCGAAAACAAAAGAAGAAGTTTCAGTATTCAGCGGTGACAAAGCGTTTATCTTTGCGGTTATTCTTGCTGCTCTTGCGATCGCTTCTTATCTTTTCTGCTATAAATCGACAAAAGAGCGTGTTAAGGTTCCCGACGTTAAGAAGAAGATTAATCTTAAGCGTACCTACGGTCCTCTTTTCAAAAGCCTTCCGTTCATCACGGTCACAATTTCGGGCGTTCTTATCAGTGGACTTCTTCAGTACGGTTCTTTCAACCAGTACCTCTTTAAAAACCACTTCGGAAACTCCGATCTTTCAATCATAAACACACTCTGCACTTATGCACCGATGGCAATTATGATTCCGATTATGCCCAAGCTCGTTGAAAAGTTCGGAAAGAAAGAAATCTGCGTTTTCGGTCTTGTTCTTTCATCTTTGGCAAGTATATTCAATGCGGTATTCCTTCCGAATGTAACAATATATTTTGTTATGCAGGCAATCACAGGTTTCGGTTACTCATTTATGAGTATCACAAACTGGGCAATCGTTATGGATGTTATTGACTATAACGAGTATACAACAGGCGAACACAGCGAAAGTGCAATCTATGCTGTTTACACGTTCTCAAGAAAGCTTGGTCAGACTATTGCAGACTCAGGCGGAATGCAGCTTCTTAAGAAAACAGGTTACACGGACAAGGTTCGCAATACAGTTACAACGAGTGTCGGAAGCTTCGGACACAATATTTACAAGATGTGTACAATTGTTCCGGCTATCGTTTATACACTCATTCTCATTCTTACAATCATCTATCCGCTTTCAAAGAAACGTCTTGAGCCGATGCAGGCTGAGCTTATGAAGAGAAGAGCAGAGGTTGACGAAAAGTTAAAAGAACTTGAAGCTATATAAAATTAACTCGGATAAGAACAAAATCTTATCCGAGTTTTTGTTTTATTTTGATTTGAATGTCATCGGCATTTCTGTTGTCGAAAGGACTTTTGAAACGGTTTTCATAAGAGTCGGTTTTGCGACACCGCTGTTTTTGATGAAAGCGCTCTGGTCTGCATTCTTCATTATGAAATCAACAAACGAGGGACTTCCTCTGAAGCTCATTTTGATTTTATCTTCGCTGAAATCAAATGTAATTTTCTGCGTTGAAAGGGTGTTTAACGGTTTCACGATTGCGTTGAGCTTGCCGTCCTCAATAAATGCATATGCCCATATTTTATACTGATATCCTTTGATACTGCATTCCGAAAAGCGCGGTTCACCGTCAAGTCCGCAGTTGATTATAACTTCGTCTTCTTCCTCTTTCCATTTTACTGTGAATACATTATCCGTCACTTCAAATGAAACTTCATCAAGGTTTGATTTCGGCCTTTTTGCGAAGCTTGAAGTAAGAGAACGTGGTATAAGACTTGCTGGGAACATTATTTTCGCAAGAACATCTGAAGCTGAAGTGAGATAAAATTTGCTGCCTGTCGGAATTGCCGGCAGATTTTCACATTTAACAGGCTTTTTATTAAGGCTTTCAAGATGCTCGTTGAGTTTATCGTCCCACTCATTGTCGCAGGTTTCGCAGAATGCATTCGGCAGGATTCTTTCAAAGGGTGTTGTAAAATCACCGTCGTTTACGCAACTGTTAAAGCTTGCAATAACTGCATTGTATTCAGGGATATATGTAACTCTTTGACCAAACATACCGTCCATACTGAACCGACCGTTTGTAATCCAAAAAAGGTAGCCGTAACCGCCGTCTTTGCTGTTTTCGTGTTTAACCTGAAGACTTGTTGCTTCCTTTGTCCACCATTCGGGGATAATCTGCTTGCCGTTCCACTTACCGCCGTCAGCATAACACTGGCAGATTTTTGCAAGGTCGCGGAGTTTCAGGTGACAACCCGTACCTCCGATGTTTTCGTCAAGGAAATTCGTTTCCCAGAAAGGCTTTTCAATTCCGAGAGGTTCGAAAAGACGGGGAGTGAGGTAATCTACAAGATTCATTCCTGCAACCTTCTGTACAGCTGCTGCCGCAACGTGAGCATCGTTATTGCTGTATAAAAAACCTCTTTCAGTTTTCCTGAACGGAGCTTTCATAAACATCTCAACGTAGTTTCCGGTCATATCCTGAGTAAAGCTGAATTCCTTATTGCTCTGCATTGTCAGCACGTGGCGAAGCGTCAGTCTTTCCCATTCGTAGCTTCTGTCGTGCGGATATTCACCGAAAATATCACTTATTCTGTCATCAAGAGAGAGCAAACCCTCATCAATCGCAAATCCTGCCGCAGTCGAAACGATTGATTTCGTTACGGAAAACAGAGTGTGCGGCATATCTGCAGAATACGGATAAACGTAGTTTTCAAAGACGGTTTCACCGTCCTTGAGCATAATAAGAGCGTGATTTTCAATGTTGTGTTTTTCAAGCTCTTTGTAAAATTCATAAATTGCTTTTGAGGAAACTTTAGTTTTTACGCTCATAATCTGCCTCCGTAAAGTTTTATGTTTCCATTATAGCACTTTGTGTAAATTTGGCAAGAGCAGGTTATGTTTTTGATATGTCTGTTACGACAAATTTGTTGACACCGCAGGCAACAGATAATATAATTAAAATATCATATAAAGGAGTTGATTTTATGATTATAACAAGACCGCCGATGGGCTGGAATTCATGGAACACTTTTGGTGAAGATATCAACGAAAAAGTCGTTATGGAAACGGCTGATTTCATCGTTGAAAGCGGACTGAAAGATTGCGGATATGAATATGTTATTATTGATGACTGCTGGAGCCTTCGCGAAAGAAACGAAAAGGGCGAAATCGTACCCGATCCCGAAAAATTCCCGCACGGAATGAAGTATGTTTCGGATTATGTTCATTCAAAGGGACTTAAATTCGGTATGTACTCCTGCGCAGGTACTCTCACTTGTGCAAGATATCCGGGTAGCTATGACCACGAGTTCACGGATGCACGTTGCTTCGCTGAATGGGGAGTGGATTATCTTAAATATGATTTCTGTTTCCATCCGCACTCAACATTCGGTCATTTCCTTTATAAGAGAATGTCACTTGCTCTTGCAAACTGCGGACGTGACATCGTTTTTGCGGCTTGCTCATGGGGCGCTGAAAACACAAAGGCATGGATAAAGGAAACAGGCGCACACACATGGCGTTCAACAGGCGATATCGTTGATACGTGGGAGTCAATAAAAAGTCTTGCACAGGATCAGCTCAAAGTGCCTGAGTACAACGGCAACGGTTGCTATAACGATATGGATATGCTTGTTGTAGGTATGAAGGGCGAGGGTAATGTCGGCTTCAAGGGATGTACCGTTGAGGAATACAAGACTCACTTTGCTTACTGGGCAATGATGGGTTCACCGCTTATCATCGGCTGTGACCTCAGAAAAGCTGACGATGACGCAATGGCAATTCTTAAGAATAAAATGCTTATCGAAATCGACCAGGACGAAGCACACAGACAGCCCTTCTGGGTAAATGGTGACAGGCATATAAATAAAAATCGTAAAGGCGATGAGCCTCTTTATGAATATTATCCTGTTGATGAACCGATTCTTGTCCGTTTTCTCGCAAACGGCGATATTGCAATCGGCGGATTCAGCTTCCACGACGAAAAACGCAGATTTTTCGCTACTCTTGACAGCATCGGCCTTGGCGAATGTACGGGAAAAACTCTTGAGCTTACAAATGTGTGGACAGGCGAAAAGAAGATTGTAACAAACGGTACTATTCTCTTTGAGCTTGAACCGCATTGCTGTGAGGTTTACAGAGCAAGGGTTATTGATAAATAATGAGTGCGTGTAAAAATTGTGGAAAAAAAGTCACTCCGAACGATATTGGCCTTACGAAAAAATTAATCAACAGAGGCTCAACGGAGTTCTATTGCATGGACTGCCTTTGTGATATTTTCAAGTGTGACAAAGAGCTTCTTGAAAAGAAAATTGAACAGTTCAGAAAGCAGGGCTGTGTGTTGTTCGTGTGAAATATATTTTTATAAATTAAAAAAGAAAGAGGAGACATTATGTCAGATTTACTTGAACAGTTAAAACATACCGTGGATGCAACGATACCTGACAGGGATGAACTTGTGCACGAGGGTCACAAAAAACGTGACTACATAATGCTGATACTCCGCAATGTGTTTGTAGGTGTGGCGGCTGTGCTTTTTATATTGTCTTTCTTTTTTGATGATGTTTATCATATACTCAAGGGTGTGGCATACTTCAGCGGTGCGATTGCATATGTTTTCGAATGTCTCTTGCTGACTAATTGCTTCAAAACAAAAGTTCCGCACACGGAAATGTTTATGGTCTATTGCCTCGGCCCCTTGTATATCCTTATGGGAATAGGATATTTTCTTAAGTAAAATTATATACATTCAAGTGTAACCATCGGTTCGCCGATGGTTATGCCATTTATACAGGCTGTTAATATTTTCGACAGAAATTTATTGATGTTGTGAATGTAATGTGATATAATCATCGGGTAGTATCCGTCCGTAGCATAGCTGGATAATGCAGCAGATTCCGATTCTGAAGATCGGGGGTTCGAATCCCTTCGGGCGGGCCAAATCAAAAAAATCCGAACACTTCAACCGTAACAGGTGAAGCGTTCGGATTTTTTTAAAAATTAAATTTATGAATTCTCTTTTGCTGATTTTGTCTTTGCGATAAGCTTCTTTGTGATAACTCCTGCGATGATGGTGAATACGATAATAACCACAACGGGGATTGCGACAACCCACGGCTGTTCGCCGACATTTTTAAGTGCGTAACCAAAGAATGTATATACGATTGCAAGTGGAAGTGTTCCGAGGAATGAACCGATCATATACTTTTTATATGAAATGTCCATCGCACCGAAAAGAAGGCTTGAAAGGTCGCCGGGAAGAAGACCTGCAAGCTTGATTGCGAAAGTCATCTCGGTTTCGTTTGCACCTGCAAAGTCATCAATCTTTTTGATTGCCTTGAACTTTTTCTTGAGCGTATCGACCATACCTGCACCCGTGAATTTGCCGAGTGCGTACGGAACCGAAAGGCTCAGAAAAACGGAAATAATGTTGATTATAAGTGCGAGCCATACGTTTGGAATCATATATGCGCAAATTGAAAAAACAACAGCAGGCGGGAAGATAAGTGCAAAAGACTTCACAACCGAGAAAACAATAAATCCAATTGAAAGCACAAGTGTACCGCTGGGAAGCTTCTGGCTCAGCTCAGGGATGTTTGTTACCTTAATATTGTACTTTTGTGTAAGGTATATGCAAAGGACAACCATTGCAATCATAAATATACCTGAAACGATCTGAAGAATCTTTATAAGTTTATTGTAATTTTTTTCTGCCATGAAAGCAAACCTCCTTTTTGAAGTTGCACAAAACCCTACTACAGATTATAAATAAAATTCGTAATGAAATCAACAAATTTCATAATTTTTTTGTTCGCAGGTTGTGTTTTAGCAAAAAGATTAAAACACTTTTGATAATTGAGATTGACATTTTGGTATAAATATTATAGAATGTTAAATGTATACAAGGCGAATTCCCTATAATTCTTTTGAGGAAAGGTGATAAAATGAAACAGTTTACAAAAAGACTCATTTCCGTCGTTCTTGCAGTGATCCTTGTGTTAAGCACATTTGCTTTCTCAGTAACAGCTGCGTCAGCAAATCTTATAGCTTCAACTAAAGAGGAAAGCTATATGCAGGGCGAAGAGGTTGTTGTAACGGTTTATTTCCCCGCAGCTTACAGCAAGCTTGCAGCTCTTAATCTTGAACTTAACTACGACAAGGCTAAGTTTGACTACGTAGATGCCAAGGTTGGTGCAGGTCTTAAAAAAGCTCTTGATGCTCAGCCTAACGGCTCAGCTTTTTCACAGAACCTTAAGGAGCCGGGCAAGGTTGTATGGGTTCTTGCAGGAAGTAACAACTTTGATTTCAACGGTGTTTTTGCAACCGTAACTTTCAAAGTAAAGACCAGTGCAGCTAACGGTACCACAACATTTGACCTTAAAGTTACACATGCTGCAAACTCAGGTTATGTTAATGTTACTTCACAGGTAGCTGTTGAGGATAAGACTGTTGAAATCGTTCGCGACGCAGTAAATGACTTCGAGTTCCAGCTTAACTCAACAAAGACTGGTTATATCGCAACAGCTTACCGTTGCGCAACAGTTGCAAACCTTACTGTTCCTACAACTTACAACGGTCTTCCTGTTGTTGAAATTGCAGATAAGGTTTTCTATAATCACGGCGAGCTTGTAAGCGTAATTCTTCCCGATCACCTTGAGAAAATCGGTAGCCAGGCATTCTCAGCCTGCTCGAACCTTCAGAAAGTTGAAATTCCCGATTCAGTTGAATCAATCGGCGAATCAGCATTTGCTAACTGCGGAACTCTTGAAACTGTAAATCTTCCGCTCGGTCTTACTGAAATTCAGGCAAGTACATTCTACGCATGCTACTTCCTTGAAAGCATCGAAATTCCTTTCCAGGTTAAGAAGATTGGCGTTAATGCATTCTATAACTGCCTTTCACTCAGCAAGGTAAAGATTTCGAAGAATACAACTGAAATCGGTCAGAACGCATTTGCACAGTGCTTTGCGGAAGGTGTTGAATTCACAACAGTTGAGGGCAACAAATTCCTTCCTGATTTCCTTAAAGAAAATTACCCGAATGCAACAATCAAAACAGTTGAAGATATTTCACTTGGTAAGGTTTCAGATATCAAGGCAGAAGTTGAATACACCGGTACACCCTATAAGCCTGAAGTAAAGGTAACTCTTGACAACGGCAAAAAGGTTGAGGCAGGTAAGGATTACAAGGTTGTTTATGTAAACAATGTTGCTACAGGCAACGGTAAAGTTTACGTTGCAGGTATTGACGGTTACGGCGAAGGCTATGTTCTCGGATTCAAGGTTGTATGTAAGCACACTACAATTGAGAAGAAGGTAGATAAGAAGCCCACTTGTACAACAGACGGTAAGTATATCTGCCAGTGCGCACATTGCGGATATTCTTATAACGAAACAATTAAGGCTTCCGGTCATCAGGGCGGCGAATGGGTTTTTGATAAACTCCCGACATATGACAAGACCGGTCTTAAGCACAGAGTCTGTGCAATCTGCTCAACTGCGTATGCTCACAATACAGTAGCAGACAAGATTGTTCCGGACGTAAACCTTGATAAGAGAGTTAATTCTTCCGATGCACTTCTTGTTCTTCAGAGATCTGTTGGTAAGAGCGTTTACATTGATCCGAAGCAGGGTATATTAAATGCAGACCCGAACGGCGACCAGAAGATTAACTCTTCAGACGCTTTGATCATGCTTAAAATTTCTGTTGGTAAGATTAAACTTTAAAAAATAATTATATATAGCACTCTGAAAATTCTTCAGAGTGCTATTTTTCTATTGTACAATCAGAAAATTTATGATAAAATAATATCTATCTATGCGAAAGAAAGCAGGGGATTTTAAATGAACTGGAAATTACTGAAAAACGGCGTCGGATATGGCGTAGGCGCAATCGGTCTTGACCTGAGCTACGGTATGTTCTATTCATATCTTTCGATTTATCTTGCAAAGGTGCTCGGTATCAGCCCGTGGTTTCTTCTTATAATCACACCGCTTGCAAGACTCTGGGACGGAATCAACGACCCGATGATGGGTTCAATCGTTGACCGTTGCAACAGTAAAATGGGTAAATACCGTCCGTGGATTCTCAGGGGCGCACTCCTTAATGCGATTGTTTTGGCATTGCTTTTCAATAATCCGGGTATCCCGTTGGGTTCAGTTTGGATGATGGTTTATGTTGCTGTTTTCTATGTTCTCTGGGGTATGACGAATACACTTGCTGATATTCCTTACTGGTCAATGATCCCCTCAATGGCAACCGGCGAGAAGGACAGAAACCTTATCTCAACTGTTGCTCGTGCTTTCTCAGGTCTCGGTCAGGGTATTATTTCTATTCTCACTCCGATTATGATTCCTCTTCTTGCAGGAGCTGCAAAGGATGACCTCGATAAGCTTCCGCAGAATGTTCTTAAAGACGGTTTCGGCAGATGGTCAATCATTGCCGCAGTTCTTCTTGTTGTTTTTGCTTTGATTTGTGTAGCAGTTACAAAAGAGAAAAATATAATCCACAGCGATGAAAAATTCTCTTTCAAAAATGCAATCAGCGTAATAAAGCAGAACGATCAGCTTCTTATCTTTATGCTTTTTGCAATGATTTCAAATGCAGGATTCTATATGACTTCGGGTATCAGTGCATTCTATTTCGAAGAAGTTGGCGGCGGTCTTGCAAAGCAGTCAACATTCAATCTTATGGGTACTGTCGGCTCAGTGCTCGGTATCCTCGTAGTGCCGATTTGCTCAAAGTTTATGAACAACCGTTCAATTTATAAGCTTTCTCTTCTTATGGCTGCAACAGGTTATGTCGGTATGGCAATCATCGGCTATGGTTTCGGAGGAAACGTAGTTGCTCTCGGTCTTTGCTATATCATAACATCGCTCGGTACAGCAAGTATGTTCGTTAACCAGACTGTTATGCTCGCAGATATTGTTGACTACGGCGAATTCAAGCTCGGTAAGCGTAATCAAAGCCTTACTTTCTCAATGAAAGGCTTCTTGCAGAAGATGGCATATACAATGCAGAGTATTATTATGTACGCTTCGTTTGCTCTCACAAACTATGACTTCAGCGGACAGAATGCAGATACTGCTGTTGTAACAGAATCCGCAAAGGGTGCAATTTCATTTATGATGTTCATTGTACCTCCTGCAATGATGCTTATTTCCCTTGTGATATTCTCAACGAAATTTAAAATCCACGGCGAATACAAGCAGAAGATTCTTGACGAAGTTTCAAAGCGTCATGAAAATCAGGAATGACAGGAGCTGTTCATTTTGAAAAAGATAGTCTATTTCTCTCACGGCCTTGGTGCCAACGGAATAGAAACCTTTCTCGTAAATGTCCTTGAAAAACTTGATAAAACCAAATATGATGCAACTGTCGTAATTGCAATCGATAAGGATGTCGACTGTCTTCACGAACAAAGAGTGCTTGATATGGGGGTTAAGGTTGTACATTTGGGGGATCTTGACTCATTAGTCAAAAAGTTGGCTTATTTTATCAGAGTTAACAGCTTTTTGAAAAAGAGTAACTTTGATATTGTTCATGCTAATATGGATTTGCTCAACGGTATGATACTTCGCTTTGCAAAACAAGCTGGGATAAGGAAACGAATCTGTCACGCACACACGTCCAAAAGTCAGTTTCAGGCTGAAGGCTTGATTTCTGAAGTGGTTACCGGTATACAGAAAGCATATCATACAAAAATGAAAGAACTAATAGCAACATGTTCAACTGATATGGTTGCGTGTTCATCTGTTGCAGGTGAATATTTCTATGGTAAAAAACCGTATGAACTTGTCTATAACGGAATTGATATAAAGTCTTATGAGCAACCGAATATCAACGATGAGTTGAAAGCGGAGTTAGGTTTTTCTGAAGATGATAAGTACCGGATAGTTTCTGTCGGAAGAATAACTCAGGTTAAAAATCCGATTTTTGCACTTGAAATTATAGCAGAACTCAAGAAAATCAGAAATGATTTCCGTTACATCTGGGTTGGTGACGGTGACATTGCTCACGACTTTGAACGTAAAATAAGCGAACTCGGGCTTGAAGAAACTGTACTTATGCCGGGTATAATGACAGAAATTCCGCAGATACTTGCCTGTTGTGATTGCTTCCTGATGCCGTCACTTTTTGAGGGCCTTCCGTTTTCGCTGGTGGAGGCGCAGGCCGCAGGTCTGAAGTGTGTTGTTTCGGACGTTGTGACAAAAACGGCTGATATAGGCCTTGTGAATTATGTTTCACTTGAAAAGAGTGCAAAGGAATGGGCGAAGGAAATAAACCGTGTTCTTGATGCACCTGTAGGCAAAAAGGACGAAGAAAAAGCAAAACTATTTGACATTTCAAACACGGTAAATCAGCTTGAAAAGATTTACGAAAGATAATTAAGATAGGGCTCTAATACCGATACCCTACGTAAATAAAAGAAAGGAGGCGGCATGATGAGCAGAAAAAAGTGGATAGTCAACAATTGCGACAAGGAAGCGGCAACACTTATTGCCGAAGAGCTGAATATCAGCCCGTATGCCGCCCTGATTGCTTCAGCCCGCGGAGTGAAAAACGTGGAGGAAGCTGAAGAATTTTTTGGTGTAAACGAAGTTGTTGGTGCAGACCCGTTTGATTTTCCTGATATGTACAAGGCAGTTAAAAGAATTAAAACTGCACTTGATAATTTTGAAAGAATAGCCGTTTACGGCGATTATGATGCTGACGGTGTTACGGCGACGGCGCTTCTTTATTCATACCTTGCTCTGCAGGGTGCGGATGTTGTTTTTGCCGTACCTAACAGGCATACTGAAGGCTACGGACTCAGCTACGGTGCAATTGACAATATCAGCCGTATGGGTGCAAAGCTCATAATAACGGTCGATAACGGAATCAGTGCCGTTGACGAAGCTGAATATATCCGTCAGCTTGAAATGGATTTGATTATAACTGACCACCATCTGCCGTCGGATGTTATTCCTGATGCGGTTGCAGTTGTTGATCCGCACCTTGAAGATTGTATTCTCGATTTCAAGGACTATGCAGGTGTTGGTGTTGCATATAAATTGATATGTGCGCTTGAGGGTGAAGAAAACGAGGTCACCGAATCATTCCTTGACCTTGTAACAATAGGTACGGTTGCCGATGTTATGCCTTTGAGGGGCGAAAACAGAAGCATAGTAAGAAGAGGCACAGAGCTTATCAATGACTCTGACAGACCGGGAATCCAGGCTCTGATTGAAGTTGCCGGACTTGAGGGTAAGTCTGTAAAATCAGGCACGGTTGCCTTCGGCCTTGCACCGAGAATCAATGCCGCAGGCAGAATCGGAACTGCAGACAGAGCGATAAGACTTCTGCTCAGTGACGATTACGATGAAGCAAACCTTCTTGCGCAGGAAATTAACGACGATAATGTTGTACGTCAGCAGACGGAGCAGGAAATTCTCAATCAGGCTGTTGAGATTATTGAATCGAATCCCTCGTGGAAATATGACCGTGTGCTCGTTGTCAGCGGTGAAGGCTGGCACGACGGTGTTATAGGTATTGTTGCTTCACGTCTTGTTGAAAAATACGGCAAACCCACGATTGTGATAACTGAAAACGAAGATAAGACGGCAAAAGGCTCAGGCAGAAGTGTTGACGGCTTCAGCCTTTACGATGCATTGTCTTCCTGTGCAGGGGTACTTGACCATTACGGCGGACACACTCTTGCCGCAGGTCTTGGAATATCTGCGGATAAAATTGACATTTTCAGACGTGAAATCAACAGATATGCTGATTCATTGGAAGCATTTTATCCCGTGCAGAATATAGATTTTAAAATTAATCCGTCCTGTGTGAATACTGAATTGCTTGATGTTATTGAATCGCTTGAGCCTTTCGGAGCAGGCAATCCGCAGCCCGTTTTCGGTCTTTATAATATGACCTTGACGGACATAACACCAATCGGCTCGGGAAAGCATCTGCGACTTTCTTTAAGAAGGGGAGATACGACTCTCAGTGCCGTTCTTTTCAGAATGACACAGCTTGATTTTCCTTACGTTGTCGGCGATGTGCTTGACGTTGCGGCAACATTTGAAGCAAATGAATATTTAGGCCAGATAAGGCTTAGTATATTAGTTAAGAATATCAAACTTCACGATATGGATGACGAATTGCTGTTTGAGTCTATGAGCAAGTTTGATGACATTATGAGTGGAAGAAATACGGAGCATATTTCAGCTTTGCCTGACCGTGATTTTATCGCTCTTGTGTATAAATTCATAAGAAGTAAGGGTAAATGGCGTTACGATAACGAAATCCTTTGCAAACGTTTGGGGCTTAGTGCAGAAAACTATGCAAAAGTCTGTGTTGCGGTTGAGGCTCTTACAGAGCTTGATACGGTGATTTATGACGGCGACGGAAATCTCACTTTGCCGCAGGAAAACGTAAAGGTGAATCTTAACGATGCGCCTGTACTTAAAAGAATTAAAGGGTAATGATTATGTCTGAAGAAAACAAGAAAAGATTAGACGAAAATCTGAATATTGAGGCCTCTTCGGAAGACTACATTGACGAATCCGTGTTAGCTTCGCAGAGAAGTGAAAAGTCCGCAGACGGTCTGTTTGAGGATCTGCTTTCTGCTGTCAGCGAAACGATGGATAAAGAGGATATCGAGTATATAAAGAAAGCTTATGCAATTGCAAGGGAAGCTCACGAGGGACAGTTCCGCCGTTCGGGCGAGCCGTACATCATTCATCCCGTTCAGGTTGCAAAGATTCTTTACGGACTTGGTATGGACAGCGAATCGATGATTGCTGCTCTCTTGCACGATGTTGTTGAGGACACGGAGCTTACCAAGGAAGACGTGAAAAAGGATTTTGGTGAGGACGTTGCCGAGCTTGTTGAAGGTGTTACAAAGCTTGGTAAAGTGCCGCTTTTCACGAAGGAGGAACAACAGGCGGAAAACGTGCGAAAGATGCTTATGGCTATGTCGCAGGACATCCGAGTTATAATCATCAAGCTCGCTGACCGTATTCACAATATGAGAACACTTGCTTTTATGCGACCACATAAAAGACGTGAAAAAGCTCAGGAAACTCTTGAAATTTACGCTCCCATTGCGCACAGACTCGGTATCCGCGGTGTTAAGGAAGAGCTTGAAGATCTTGCTATCAGCTATCTTGATCCCGTTGCATACAAGGAAATTCAGACTTTGCTTGAACAACAGCAGTCAAAGCGCAAGGAGTATCTTGATAATATACAAATGAAAATCAACGACCGCATAAAGCAGGTCGTGCCCAACTGCAGCATTACGGGACGCGTCAAGAGCGTTCACGGCATTTACCGTAAGATGTATATGCAGGGTAAGGATTTTGACGAAATTTACGATATTTATGCAGTCAGAATTATCGTTGACGACGTAATCGACTGCTACAACTGCCTTGGAATTATCCACGATATGTTCAAGTCGATTCCGGGCAGATTCAAGGACTATATCTCTACTCCGAAAGCGAATATGTATCAGTCGCTTCACACTACGGTTATCGGCGAGGGCGGAATTCCCTTTGAAGTGCAGATAAGAACGTGGGAAATGCACCGCACGGCTGAGTACGGTGTTGCGGCGCATTGGAAATACAAGCTCGGAATGAACGGCAAACAGAAGTTTGAAGAAAAATTCTCGTGGATAAGACAGCTTCTTGAATCGCAGACTGTTTCAGAAAACCCCGAGGATATCGTTAACACAATCAAAACTGACCTTGTGCAGGAAGAAGTTTTTGTTTTCACTCCGAAGGGTTCGGTTATAAGCCTTCCAGCAGGAGCAACGGTTGTTGACTTTGCTTATGCTATACATTCAGCTGTAGGTAACAGAATGGTCGGCGCAAAGGTTGACGGAAGAATTGTACCGATTGACTACGAAGTCAAAACGGGCGAAATTGTCGAAATCATCACTTCGTCACAGCAGGGCAAAGGGCCGAGTCGTGACTGGCTCAAGTTTGTCAAGACAAGCGGTGCGAGAAATAAAATCCGTTCGTGGTTCAAGAAAGAACGACGCGACGAAAATATTCTTGAAGGTAAGCTTGAAATTGAGCGTGAATTCAGACGTAATTTCATAAGACTTACAGACGATGAATATGAAAAGTTCATACTTATGATTGCTCAGCGTCAGCGTTTTACAACTCCTGACGAGTTTTATGCAGCTATCGGTTACGGCGGTGTTTCGCTTAATAAGATGATGCCGCATATCAAGGATGAGTACGTAAAAATATACAGACAGCCCGAAGAAAAACAGGAAGATGTTATCAAAATTACGAAGCCTCAGCAGAAGCGTTCAAAGAGCAATGACGGTGTTATTATTGAAGGCATAGAAAACTGCCTTGTCAAATTCTCAAAATGCTGCAGTCCGCTTCCGGGCGATAATATAATCGGCTTTATAACAAGAGGTCACGGTGTGTCAATTCATAAAAGGGATTGCACAAATGTCCCCAAGGTTATCGAGCTTTGTCCCGAGCCTGAGCGTTGGATAAATGCGACGTGGGACAGCGACATAAAGGAAGAATTTACCGCAACACTCAGCATAGCCTGTCTTGACCGTGTCGGTCTTATGGCTGACGTTTCAAAGGTTATTGCCGATATGCGTGTTATGATTTACGGTATCAACACAAGCAGTAAGAAGGACGGCAGAGCTTCGATTGAGCTTACACTTGCCGTCAACGGAATTGAGCATCTTCAGGGTGTTATGGCAAAGATACTTAAAATTAACGGAATTCTTGATGTAGAAAGAGCATAAAGGAATGATAGAATGAAAGCTGTTGTACAGCGTGTTTCTTCGTCCAAGGTTACGGTTGACGGAGAGATTATCGGAAAAATCGGTTGGGGATACAATGTCCTTCTGGGCGTCGGTCCCGATGATACAAAACAGCACGCAGATGTCCTTGCTGCAAAGATAGCGAAGCTTCGCGTTTTTGAAGACGATGAGGGCAAGATGAACAAATCTTTGCTTGATATCGACGGTGAGGTACTTGTGATTTCACAGTTTACTTTGTGCGCAGATATCAAAAAAGGAAACCGTCCGTCTTTTACGACGGCGGCACCTCCGCAGATGGCGGAAGAACTTTATGAGTATTTCATTGAACAGCTGAAGCTCAACGGTGTTAAAAATGTTGAACACGGCTCATTCGGTGCGGATATGAAGGTGGATATTCAGAATGACGGTCCCGTGACGATCCTTATGGACACGGATATCTGGGTAAAATAAATAAAAAGGAAAAATAAAATGCAGATTGAAACTTTAGTGCTCGGTCCCGTGCAGGCGAACTGCTACATCGTGACCGACGAAAAAACAAACGAAACAGCAGTCATTGACTGCGGCGAATATACAAAAGAGCTTGCAGATAAGCTTGAGGGTAAAAACCTGAAATACATTATGCTTACTCACGGTCATTACGATCATATTTTTGGTGTTTATGACCTTAAAAAGGCTTATCCCGAAGCTCAGATTGTCATTCACAAGGATGAAGCATATAAGCTTCTTGACGAGCTTCCGAGCTTCGGTCACGAAATGATGCCGGGAATGCAGAAGTACGTTCCTGCTGATATAACCGTTGAGGACGGCGACAAAATTCAGCTTGGCGAAATCGAATTTACCGTGCTTCATACACCGGGCCATTCAAAGGGCAGTGTGTGCTATTTTGCCGAGGATGAGCGTACAATCTTTACGGGTGATACGCTTTTCTGTCTGACCGTCGGCCGTATGGATTTCTTTGACGGCAGCGAAGACGAAATGCTTGAATCGATAACAAGACTTTACAATATGCCGGGCGACTATGAAATTTATCCCGGTCACAACCGTGCAACGACAATGGAGTATGAAAAACGCAGAAACAGATATATGAGGCGATTCAAATGATTTTAAAGGTTATAAACCATAAATTTCATTATGAAATGGAAAACCTTTGCAGAGTTTTCTACCCTTATGAAACCATTCGTGTTCTTCACGAAGGCGATGAGGGAGAAGACTCTTTCGCTGTTATAACTTCTCTTGAGGAGAACGAAAACGGCTATAAAATCAGTGTAAGCTACTCTTTCAACGATGTCAGCGAAAACGCGGAATGTTTTGAAACGGATTACGGCGACTGTGAAAGAGAAATGGCGGTTCTGCTTTATAATATCCTTTGCAAAGTGACGGGTTACACTCCGCAGTGGGGTATCCTTACGGGCGTGCGTCCGTCAAAGCTTATGAATACCCTTATGGAGAAAAACGGAGACGAAGAAGCCGTCAGCTGTTTCAACGAAAAGCTCCTTGTTTCGCCCGATAAAACAAACCTTGCATTCAGTGTTGCAAAGGCAGAAGAAAAAATTATGGGGCTTTCGGATGAAAAATCATTCAGTCTCTATGTCTCAATTCCGTTCTGTCCGACACGTTGCAATTATTGCTCGTTTGTTTCGCACTCAATTGCACAGGCGAAAAAGCTTTTGCCGGACTACGTTGATAAGCTTTGCGAGGAAATCCGTTATACGGCTGAAATCGCAAACTCTCTCGGTCTTCGCCTTGAATCCGTTTATTGGGGCGGCGGCACGCCGACAACACTCAGCGCGGAACAGCTTGAAAGAGTTTGTAAAGAAATTGACGATAATTTTAATTTTTCGTCCTGCAGGGAATATACAATTGAAGCGGGCAGGGCAGACACGGTTACACCCGAAAAGCTCGATGTTATCAAAAAATACGGCATAACGCGAATCAGTATCAATCCGCAGACTTTTAATGACGATGTGCTTGTTTCAATCGGCAGACGTCACACGGTTGAGGATGTGCTTGATGTTTACAAAACAGCGAGAAATAAAGGCTTTAATAATATAAATATGGATTTGATTGCCGGACTTACGGATGACAGCTATGAAAGCTTCTGCAATACTGTTGATAAAGCAATCAGCCTTAATCCTGAAAACATTACGTTACATACACTTGCGCTCAAACGCTCTTCAAACATCGTCACGGGCGGTATTGATGTTGAAAGCGGTGAAGTTGCAAACAAAATGCTTGTTTACGCACAGGAAAAGTTTTACGAAAACGGGTACATCCCTTATTATATGTACAGACAGTCGCGTTCGTTGGGCAACCTTGAAAATGTAGGTTGGTGCAAACCGGGATACGAATGTCTTTACAATGTATTTATGATGGAAGAGTGTCATACCGTTCTTGCGGTCGGTGCAGGTGCGGTAATTAAATTAAAAGAGCCGTTCGTCAGGAATATTGAAAGAATTTTTAACTATAAATATCCTTATGAGTATATTTCTCGCTTTGATGAATTGCTCCAAAGAAAAGCAAAAATCAAAGAGTTTTACAACGGAGATTCAGAATAATGGTTAATACGCTTTCTTTAATTAACAAAAAAGCAACAGAAAATGCGCAGGAATTCATCAAAGCTTGCGAGGAAAGATTTGATTCTGCGGTCAATGCAGTTGTGAACAGCTTCCTTTCAAACCCTGCTTGTGACATCGTTCTTCTTGCAGGACCAAGCTCGTCAGGAAAAACAACAACGGCAGGAATCCTTGCACAAAAAATCCGTTCAAACGGAAAAAATGCGTTTATCGTTTCGCTTGATGATTTTTATTTTAACAGAGCTGACATTCCGCTTAACGAAGAGGGAATGAAGGATTACGAAAACGTGACAGCTCTCGATATTGAACTTATTCACAAATGTTTTGGCGAGCTTATTGAAAAGAGAGAATCGGAGCTGCCGATTTTTGATTTTACAACGGGTTGCCGAAGCGAAAACACAAAGCATATTTCACTCGGGAAAGACGATGTTATAATCGTCGAGGGTCTGCACGCTCTCAATCCCGTAATTACGCAGGGGCTTGACGAAACCCATCTTTACAGAATTTATATCAGTGTTTCTTCAAGAATACTTGCTGATGACGGTGAAATTCTTCTTAATAAAAGAAATCTCCGCCTTATAAGACGGATGATACGCGACTATAAACACAGGAATTCTTCCGTCGAAAACACCTTGTTTATGTGGCAGGGTGTACTCAGCGGAGAGGATAAATTTCTTTTCCCGTTTGAGTCCTATGCGGATGTGAAAATCAATTCGTTTCACGCTTATGAAGCCTGCCTTTTCAAAAATGAGGCTCTTCGTCTGCTCTCGGAAGTGCCGTCGGACAGCATTTATCGTAAAAAGGTTAAGGAGCTAAAACTGGCATTGAACCGTTTTAATGCGATTGACGTGTCGTTTCTTCCCGAAAAGTCGCTTCTTAACGAGTTTATTTCAAGATAATTTTCCGAAAATAATTGCTAAAAAAACAAATATATGGTAAAATATAACTTATGAAATTTTAGGAGGTGCATCAATGGCTAAGGAAAAAGCTAAATCCCAGTCGTTGCTTAACGGTGCTTTGGTTCTTGTTGTTGCAACCGTATTGGTAAAGGTAATTGGTGCGTTGTTTAAAATTCCGCTGTCAATGCTCATCGGTGAGGTCGGCAGAGGTTACTTCAATACTGCATACGAAATTTATACTCCGCTTTACTCAATCTCAATGGCTGGTTTGCCGATTGCGGTTTCACGAATGGTTGCAAAGGAGCGTTCGCTCGGTCATTTCCGTGACGTAAGGCTTATAAGGAAAGTCGCAACAAGGCTCTTCCTGATGACGGGTGCGATAGGCACGGTGCTTATGTTCATAATCGCGTATCCGTACACGAAATTCGTTGTCGGCTACACAGAAAATATCTGGTGCGTTCTTGCGATAGCTCCGTCAATTTTCTTCTGTTGCTGTATGTCAACCTTCCGCGGTTACTACGAGGGTATGCAGAATATGATGCCGACGGCAATTTCTCAGGTTATTGAGGCTCTCAGTAAGCTTTTGCTCGGCCTCGGCATAACATACGCGTTCCTCAGCGCACAGCTTAAAAGGTTTGAAAACGGCGAAGCTGTCATGGGTACGGTTTATACAGATAAAGCAGATGCTCTTGCGGCTCTTTATCCGTATGCTGCCGCAACAGCAGTTCTTGGCGTTACGATAGGAACAGTTCTCGGCTTCATTTTCCTTTCAATAAGACACAGAATCAAGGGTGACGGAATTACAAAGGAAGACCTTATGAATTCACCGAAACCCGACGACAGCAGAAATGTTGCAAAGATTCTTGTCAGAACAGCGTTGCCGATGGCTGTCGGCTCACTCATCCTCAATGTAACAAATCTTATTGACTCAGCTACAATTCAGAACAGACTTGCTTACGCTGTTGAAAAAGCTCCTGAAGTTATAAAGAATATTTATTCAACTTATCTTATCAAAGAGGGTATTGCTGACGGACAGATTGTAAAGTATCTTTACGGTGTTTACGGCGAAACTCTTGATTTCAAAAACCTTGTGCCGACAATTACTATGACACTCGGTATCAGTGCAATCCCGATCATTTCTGCCGCATGGGCAAAGCACGAAAGCAAGACAATCAAAACGACAGTCGAGTCTGTTATCCGTGTAACGATGCTCATTTCCTTGCCGGTCGGCTTCGGTCTTGCAGCCGTTTCGTATAATCTTCTTAATATGTTCTACGGTAATTCAGCGGCAACAATCGGTTCTCCGATTCTTACGGTTTACGGAATTTCGGTATTCCTTTTTGCCGTATCTTCACCGATAACGAATATGCTTCAGGCTTTGGGAAGGACGGATATTCCGCTTAAGTCCCTTGCTATCGGCGCGGTTGTTAAAATCATTCTCAATTATATTCTCATCGGAAATCCGACAATCAACATCAACGGCGCTCCGATTGGTTCGATTGCCTGCTACGTAATTGTTGTCGGCATAAACCTCTTCAGTATAATCAAAATTTCAGGTGTGAATATTAATCTGGTATCCGTATTTCTCAAGCCGTTTATCTGCTCAGCTATCTCTGCGGTAACAGCTTTTGCGACGGTTAAAGTGTTCTCAAAGGTGTTAGGAAACTTCGGCGACCCCGAAAGTATGCTTAACGGAAACACGATTGCGCTCGTGATTGCAGTGGCTGCAGCAGTGCTTGTTTACGTAATTGCGCTTCTTTTCCTTAAAGCACTTTCAAAAGATGACCTTGAAATGCTTCCGAAGGGCGAAAAAATTTCAAAAAAGCTTGAAAAACTTGGCTTTTTAGGTTAAAATAGGTATTGTTATGATAGACGAGTTTAAATTCAAAGAAAAGTACAATGTTTATGACCTTGTTGATGTCATAAGAGCGTTGCGCTCCGAGGGCGGTTGCCCCTGGGATATTGAGCAGACGCATGAAAGCATTAAGAAAAATCTTATTGAAGAAACCTACGAAACAATCGAGGCAATCAATAAGGGCGATGCGGAAATGCTTCGCGAGGAGCTTGGCGACGTGCTTATGCAGGTTGTGTTCCACGCACAGATTGAGGACGAAAAAGGCGTTTTCAATATTGACGATGTCGCTGACGAAAACTGCAAAAAGATGATTGAACGTCATCCGCACGTTTTCGGTGAAATCAACGTCAATTCAGTTGACGATGTTCTCACAAACTGGGATGCAATCAAACGCAAGTCAAAGGGACAGAAAACTACTTCTCAGGCAATTGATTCAGTGCCGCGTGAGTTGCCGGCTCTTATGAGAGCTGATAAAATCCAATCAAAAGCCGCTAAGGCAGGTTTTGACTGGACTCAGGTTGACGGTGCTCTTGACAGGCTCTATGAAGAAATAGGGGAGCTTAAGGAAGCGATTGCCAACGGAAATAAGGACGAAATAAGCGACGAGCTTGGCGATGTTCTTTTTTCAGCCGTCAATGTTTCACGTTTCGTAAAAGTTGATGCCGAAGAAGCTCTGACTTCATCGACAGACAAATTTATAAGCAGGTTTAAAATTGTTGAAAAACTTGCAGTAGAACGTGGCATCGATATGAAAACTTCTTCTCTTGAGGTTCTTGATGAGCTCTGGGACGAAGCTAAAAAATGTATGTGATATACTTAGTTAAAGGTATTTCATAATATAAAAATAAAATTTGGAGGAATTACAATGAATAAGACAGAATTTATCAATGCAGTTGCTGCAAAGGGCGAAATGGACAAGAAGGCTGCTGAGAAGGCAGTAAGCGCTGTTTTCGGTGCAGTTACAGATGCTCTTAAGGCAGGCGACAAGATCCAGCTCGTTGGCTTTGGTACATTTGAAGTAAGAGAGCGTGCAGAAAAGCAGGCTCGTAACCCGAGAACAGGCGAAACAATGACAGTTCCTGCTTCTAAGGTTCCCGCATTCAAGGCTGGTAAGGCTCTCAAGGACGCTATTAAATAAGTTCTTTTTGATTTCTGTACGGCAGGGTGAAAATCCTGCCGTAGAATTATTTTAATCAGTTTTTACATTGGAGAAAACTATGCGACTTGATAAATATCTTAAGGTTTCACGTGTTATAAAAAGAAGAACAGTTGCGAATGAAGTCTGCGATGCGAAGCACGTTACGGTTAACGGTAAGATTGCAAGAGCATCTTATGACGTCAAGGAAGGCGACGTTATCGAAATCACGATGGGTGCAAACACCACGAAGATTCAGGTAACAAAGGTCGTTGAGCACGCAACAAAAGACGACGCAGGACTTATGTACAAAGTGTTGTAATAAAAGATTTTTCCGCCTCATACAATGTTATGAGGTGGTTTTTTATGCCTGAAAATGCAATGCACGACCTTGTTATTGAATCAAGGAAAAAGGTTACTATGACGGGTATTATTGATGTGGGAAGCTTCGACGAAGAAGCAATCGTTGCCGAGAGTGAGTGCGGTGAAATTTTCATAAAAGGGACTTCGCTTAAAATCAGTCGTCTGTCCGTTGAAAGCGGAGATATGATTGTTGAAGGTAACATTGATTCCGTAGCTTACTCTGAGGGTAAGGTAAAGGGCGGATTTTTTTCGAAGGTGTTCAGATAATGCAATATATGCCAACACTTGCTTTTCAGCTTGTTTGCTTTATGTATTCGGCAGGACTCGGCTTCAGTCTCGGAATAGTCTATGATTTAATCAGAATCTTCTTTTATCTGCTTACAGGAAGCGCTAAAAAGCTTCGCGATGTAAGGGATATAATCTATGTGTTCGTCTGCCTTGCAGCAACGTTTTTGTTTTTACTTGCTGTCTGCGACGGACAACTTTTTATGTATGTTTTTCTTGCTGAGGGCTTGGGTATTTACGTCTATTTTTACTCGTTGAGCAGTTTCGTTTTTTATCCCGCAAAAACAGCAATTATTGCTCTGAGAAGACTCTTTATGAAGTTTAAAGAGAAAATATGCATAATTAAAACACGAAATTCTGTTTTTGCTGAAAAAATATCAAAAAACTTGCATAAAATTACAAAAAAAGACTTGCATATTCGACATAACATAGTGTATAATTTTTTCGTGAAATTATGCTCAGGTAGTTTTATTTTAAAGAATCGAGGTGACGAAGGTGGCAAAGGTTAAAAAGGAAAGACGCAGCTTTATCGTTGTCTTTTTTGCAATTGTTCTCAGCGCTTGTTTTGCCATTTCGTTGTTTTCTATAATTAAAGATATTAACGATGTTAAAAAGGAAATTGCTGCAGTTGATGAGGTTAAGGCGGAGCAGGAAGCGGAAAACGAAGCCCTGCGCGACAAAATCAACGATGGTGATAAAGATGAATACGTAGAGGAAATCGCAAGAGATAAGCTTGGCTATGTTATGCCCGGCGAAAGAGTCTATCAGGATATCTCTGTAAACGACTGACGTGTTCAATTTTTCTTGGAGGGGTACGCACTAATATGCAGTTAGAAGTCGGCGCAATTGTTGAGGGAAAAGTTACAGGTTTTACGGCATTCGGAGCCTTTGTCGAGTTTGAGGACGGCAAAAAAGGTATGGTGCACATTTCAGAAGTTGCACTCGAATTCGTAAAGGACATCAAGGATCACCTTACTGTCGGACAAACTGTCAAGGTTAAGGTTATTTCTATTGCAGAGGATGGCAAGATAAGCCTTTCTGTTAAAAAAGCAATGGAGCAGCCGAAGCCGGCATTCAAGCCGAAAGCTAATAATGCTCCCAAGCGCAGCAACAACGCTAATGTATGGCAGGGTAACAAGCCTGTTGAACAGCCTCAGTCTTTCGAAAGCATGATGGCAAAGTTCAAGCAGGAAAGTGACGAAAAGATGTCAGACCTTAAGCGTGATTCAAAACACGGCGGCGGATATAACAGAAGAGGCACAAACAAGCTTTAATCCGCAGCTTTATAATTAAATCTTCAAAGACACGGGAGCAGTTTTCTGCTCCCTTTTTTTCAGGTGATGGTATGAGAGAAATCAGCGTGAAATGTATCAGTGAAGCTGTTGAAAAGCTTTGCATAAAAGCGAATAAGATTTTGCCGGCAGACCTTGCGGAAAATATCGGCAGATGCAGGGGTTGCGAAAAAAATAACCTTGCAAAGGACATTCTTTCTGACCTTGAGGCGAATCTCGAAGCGGCAATCGAGCTGGATATTCCGATCTGTCAGGATACGGGAATGGCTGTTGTTTTCCTTGAAATCGGTCAGGATGTACATTTTGTGGACGGCAGTCTTTACGATGCGGTCAACGAAGGTGTGCACAATGGTTATATAAACGGATTCTTGCGTTGTTCCGTTGTCAGCGACCCATTGAGGAGAGTCAACACAAAGGACAACACTCCTGCGGTGATTCATACAACTATCGTTGACGGCGAAAATGTGAAAATAACTGTCGCACCGAAAGGTTTCGGCAGTGAAAATATGAGTAAACTCAAAATGCTTACGCCTGCAAGCGGAAGAGAGGACATAATAAATTATGTGCTTGATTGCGTAAAAACAGCAGGAGGCAATCCCTGCCCACCGATTGTGCTGGGTATCGGAATCGGCGGAGATTTTGAACAGTGTGCATTTCTTGCGAAGAAAGCTCTTTGCAGAAATGTCAGCGTGAAAAACAGCGATGAATTTTACCGTGAAATGGAAGCCGAGATACTTAAAAGGGTAAACGAGCTTGATATCGGTCCTCAGGGCTTTGGTGGAGATACGACAGCGCTTTCTGTCGCAATCGAGACAGCTCCGACTCATATCGCAGGCTTACCCGTTGCCGTGAATTTCGGTTGTCACGTAACAAGACACGCAACGCAGATAATATAAACTATTTAAGAGGTATTTTATGAAGATAAATTTTGTTATTCCATGCCTTCTCGGTCTTGAATCACTCATAGCGAACGAGATGAAAGACCTTGGCGCAGAGAATGTTGTTTCAGAAAACGGAAGAGTCCTTTTCAGCGGTGATGAAAATTTACTTGCAAGGGCAAATATCTGTTCACGCTATTCCGAAAGAATTCAGATTCTTGTGGGCGATTTTTACGCAAGAAGCTTTGAAGAGCTTTTTCAGGGTACAAAGTCTTTGCCGTGGGAAGACTGGATAGGCGAGGACGATGCTTTCCCCGTAAAGGGTTATTCAATCAACTCAACTTTATTCAGCGTCAGCGACTGTCAGTCAATCATCAAAAAGGCTGTTGTTGAAAGACTTAAGTCAAAGTATAAAATAAGCTGGTTTGACGAGACGGGTCCTGTGCATCAGATTCAGTTTTCAATTATGAAGGACAAGGTCAGCCTACTTCTTGATACTTCGGGAATGGGACTGCACAAGCGCGGTTATCGACTTGAGGCAAATGCCGCACCGCTTAAGGAAACTCTTGCGGCTTCGCTTTGCAACCTTGCAAGGCTTCGCCCGTATCACACTCTCTATGATCCGATGTGCGGAAGCGGTACAATCCTTATTGAGGGTGCGATGATGGTGCATAATATTGCACCGGGTGTCAACCGTAACTTCTCTGCGGAGCGTTGGGATGTTATCCCAGAACACGTCTGGGCAGAGGAGCGTCAGCGTGCACGTGACCTTGTGAATTACGATACCGATTTTGTTGCATACGGCTCGGATATTGACGAATCAGCCCTCGAAATTGCAAGAGTTAATGCAAAGCGTGCAGGCGTTGAAAGAAAGATTAAATTCGAAAAGTGCGACCTTCGCGATTTTAAACCGCAGAGCGAAAAGGGTACACTTATATGCAATCCGCCGTACGGTGAGCGTTTGCTTGATATAAGTGAAGCACAGAAACTTTACAAGCTTATGGGTGAAAAGTTTGTGCAGAAGCACGGCTGGGCTTATTATGTTATAAGTCCGTCCGAGGAGTTTGAAAAAGAATTCGGACGTAAGGCAGACAAACGTCGCAAACTTTATAACGGAATGATTAAATGCCAGTTGTTTATGTATTTTAAATAATACCGTTTAATCACGGAGGTAACATTATGAAAAAAATATTGTGTTTGGTTTCAGTTTGTGTTTTGCTGATGTTTTCAATGGTTACTGCATCGGCAGAAAATGTTTCAAAGTTCAATCTCAAGCTTGCTACAGAGGACGATACCCAGGCTGTGCTTATCCTTGATTTCGACGGTGGTACACCGTTCTCAGGTCTTGATTTCAATGTGGTTGTAAACGAAAAGAAAGCAAAGGTTGCATCAATCGTTGACGGTCAGGGTCTTGTTAATTTCAAGGTGCAGGCTGAAGCTGCAGTTTCTCAGTCCAATGTTGAATCGAACCCGGCAATGGTTACAGCCGCTATGATTCCCGGCTACCGTAATGTTGATGGAAGCGACCTTTTCAAAATTACAATCACTAAGCTCGAAAAAGAAAAACTTACGTCAAAGGATGTTGTTATTGAAATTACAAACTGTGTAGATAATAATTTCCAGCCAATCAAGACTTCAGTAACAACAGAACTTGGTGCTGCTTCGGAAGCTGAAAAGTCAACATCTGCTTCGTCTGCAACGGACAAAACGGAAGCTGATAGTACAACAGAAGTTTCAATGACTGATTCCGCTGAAAACACTTCCGAGGCAGAAACAGATAAACAGGAAACAGCCGAGAATGAAAATCAGGACGAAAAAAAGGCTCCGAATAAGACTGCTGTTGTTATAATCTGCGTGGTTGCAGTGGTTGTTGTTGCAGGTGGCGCAGGTGCAGCATTTGTCTTTATGAAAAAGAAAAAAGAGGGATAAAATGGATATCTTGTTTGAAAAATTCAGACAGCCGAAACCTCAGGCAGACGAGCCTGTTTACGATTGCCGTGAAAACTGTTTTATGAAGCTTTACCGCAATTTCACAAAGGCTGAGTTTGAAAACTGGATTTGTGAAATGAAGGCTGACGGTTTCAAGGTTTTGCAGGAAACAGAAATTAACGGAAATCTCTACGCCTGCCTTATGGGTGAGGTGCAGGTTAACGCGTTTTTCACTCCCTGCGACTCAATTCTTCGAGTTACGGTAAGCGAGGATAAACGAACACCGTGCTTTAATAAAACCGATTGTAACGGCGACGGTGAAACCGTGTTTTACGGTTTTGAAAGTGACCAGGCACTAATTGACTGCGGAATGTGTCTTCTTGTTCAGTGTCCCGATAGCAGCTTCTTTGTTGTAGACAGCGGTCATTATATGCAGTTTAACGACAACGACAGAATCTATAAATTCATGCGTGAGCGTACTCCCGACGGACAGAGGGTGGTGGTCAACGGCTGGCTGCTTACCCACGCACATTCCGACCACGTTTCAAAGTTTATGGACTTTCTGCGTTACAACAGGTACGATGTTGAAATTGAGGGTATATACTCCAATCTAATCCCTGCCGACAATAAGGCAAGCGAATTCTGGGATCCCGAAGAAAAACGTCTGGCACCCAAGCTCTTTAAAATGCTTAGCGAAACCGATATTCCGACCTATAAAATCCACACGGGTCAGCGCTTTTATGTCC
>JAZSID010000107.1:0-6172 GCA_045533625.1 Acutalibacteraceae bacterium
ACTGAATTATTATCCCTGAGATACCTTCGCACTTCACCTATAATCATCGGCACAGCATATGTCGAGAATCTTACTCCAAGATCTACATCAAAGTTATCTATAGCTTTTATAAGACCTATACAGCCGACTTGAAACAGATCATCAAGAGGCTCGCCTCTGTTTGTAAATCTCTGTATAACGCTCAGAACAAGCTTTAAATTACCGTTTATGAGTTCATCGCGAGCATTGATATCCCCTTCACGTGTCAGTTTCAACAATTCAATCTTTTTGTCCTCTTTCAACACCCTCAGTTTTGAAGTATCAACACCGCAAATCACAACCTTGTTATACTGCATTAAAAGACCTCCCTATGGTAAAATTTTTACCATAGAGAGGTTTTATTATTCATTCATATTGAATCAGTCTTTAAAAACGTCTTCAAGCCATACAAGGCACATTTCAATCCAGATTTTTGTGTTTTTCACAAATTCCTGACGCTCTTCAATCGTTACAACATTCGTTGATGTAGAAAAACCGTGTCCGCCACGAGAGAAAATATGCATCTCATAAGGAACATTGTTTTCTCCGAGCGCTTTTGCGTATTCGAGAGAATGTTTAATCGGAACAAGTCCGTCATCAGCCGCTGAAACAATAAATGTCGGCGGTGTTTTAGCAGTAACAAATTCATTAAGGCTCGGAACAGGATTTGCAAGAACCTCGCCTATATCCTGAAGAATGCACGGATAGCCAAGAATACATGCGTTTGGCTTGATATCACTCATCGTGCAGAGTGCTGCAGCAAGATGTCCGCCCGCCGAAAAACCGCAGACAGCAATCTTTTCAGGGTCTGTGTGCCATTCGTCAGCCTTACTCTTGATTATTCCAAGAGCCTCAACAGCATCGTTGAGAGGGGTCGGGAAAACAGAATTTTCCTTTAAAGAGTATCTCAATATGAAAACATTGTATCCTTTTGCCATGAACTCAAATGCAACAGGTTCAGCTTCACGGTCAGAACAGAAACTGTATCCACCGCCCGGAAAGACAAGAACACCTGCCTTCACATTCATGTTCGGCATTTCCTCCGAAATATCAGGTATGTATGCTGTCAATGTTACGTTTCTTTCTTCGCTTAAAACAAGTCTTTCAATTTTCATATTATTACTCCTCAAAATCATTGATATCCTGATATGTTTTGAAAACATATCCGTTCTGTTCAAGCTCATCCATATTCTTAAGGTAATATCCGATTCCGTTGATAACACAGTCAACAGGATTTTCAGCACAACGTGTGCGGATTCCTAATTTATTTTCAATGTATTCATCGATTCCTCTGAGTAAAGCACCGCCACCCGTAAGTACAATTCCGTTAACGGATATATCCGCATTAAGTTCAGGCGGTGTTTCCTGCAAAACAAGTCGGATATTTTCAACAATCGAATCTACATCTGACTTAACTGCTTTGAAAACTTCATTCGAAGTCATTTCAACAGTTTTCGGCATTTTTGTCGTTAAATCCTTACCTACAGCACGAACAGCAAGTTCAGCATCAAGAACTTTTACGGCACCAACCTCTTTTTTAACTTTTTCAGCAGTTACAAGTCCGATCTCAATATTCTTTTCCTGGCGTGCAAACCGACATATCGAATCGTCAAAGCTGTTTCCTGCGACTTTTATTGAAGCAGACAATGCAACCAGACCACCTGTTATAACAGCGATATCAGTTGTGCCTCCGCCGATATCAACAATCATCGTTCCACGGAATTCTTTTTCAATGTTCGCGCCCCTTGCTGCAACAAGCGGTTCTTCAATAACGCAGGCTCTCGCAGCACCTGAACTTGTTGCAAGGTCAAGAATGGTTCTTTTATCAAGATCAGACACCTGAGATGGTACACTTACAATAACATTCGGTTTAAAAATCTGCGAACCGCAAATTTTCTGAATATAATATGCTAGCATAATCTGAACGGCATCATAATCGTAAACCGTACCGTTCCTTATCGGCTGAACAACAGTTAACGAATCAGGAGAACGGCCGATCATTTTGTAGGCTTCTGCTCCGATAGCTTTTGTCTTTTGTGTAAAGGTATCGTATGCAATTACGGACGGTTCTTTTATTCTTATTCCTTTGCCTTCAACATACGCAAGAACAGTTGAAGTTCCGAGATCAAACCCTATTTTTGTTCCTAACAAGCCGTACCCTCCTTCTCTTTTTTCTCAATATAATCCTTACTTGTTAATGTTGCTGTAAGGCAATAAACAGCCTGTGCACCGTTAAGCTGAAGCATTTTCGCACATTCATTCAGCGTTGCACCCGTTGTTTTAACATCATCAACAAGCAAAACCGTTTTACCGTTAACATCATAATCAGGATTTACATCATAAGCTCCGAGCACATTGCCGAATCTTTCGAAACTGTGAATACATCTGTGCTGAGTTTTCGTTTCATAAAGCTTAACAATCAAATCCTTGCCAAACGGAATTCCTGAAATCTCAGATAGTCTTTTTGCAAGCAATTCACCCTGGTTGTAACCTCTTTTTCGCTTCTGTTTTTCATGCATCGGGATATATGCAACATAATCAAACTTCACATCTGCATATTCAACAAGCCTGATCCTGTTCATAAGCTTTGCAAAAACATAAGCATTTCTGCGCTCGTCATTAAATTTAAGATTGTGGATACAATCCCTGACATTATCCACATAATAAAGCGGAGATATCATCTCATCATAAAAATGACCATGCCTCTTTTTACAGGAGCAATATTCATTTTCAGAACCGCAAAAATGACATATATCCTCTTTGATCCAAGGTAAGTTTTCTTCACAGTCGGAACATATATCATCAAATGGTGCTATTAGCTGACCGCAAAAAATACACCTGTTCGGAAAGAACAAAGACAAAACATATTCATAAATATCTTTAATCAATTCCTTCTTGTTCATTGTTAAAACTATTCTCCGAACACAAAAATTCTTTTAAAGCGGAATAACGTTTTGTTTTACTGTTATTCTCGGTCATTTGACGCACAACTTCTTTGTCACCGACAAGAATCATCATTTTTTTCGCTCTTGTTACTGCCGTATACAGCAAATTACGGTAACAAAGTTTTGACGGCACAGAAAAGACAGGCATAATAACTGCATCAAATTCATTTCCCTGGCTTTTATGAACAGTTATCGCATAAGCGTGTTCAACTTCAATAAGATTACTAAACGGGTAAACGGCAATTCGTTCATCATCAAATTCAATCTTTACTGTGGAATCGAGATCATCAACACTTGTGATAATTCCGATATCACCGTTAAAAATTCCGCTACCCTCTTCACCGTCTTTTTTCCACAAAATCTGATAGTTATTCTTAGTCTGCATAACCTTATCTCCTACACGGAAGATTTTGCCGTTAAATGCAATCTGAGCCTTATTCGGTGACTGTGGATTAATTGCCGCTTGGATAGCTTTATTCAACGAAACTGAGCCGCAGTCACCTTTTCTTGAAGGGCAAAGAACCTGAATATCGGTAAGTGGCGAATAACCGTAAGCTTTCGGTAATCTTGAAGTGCAAAGATCAACAATGGTCTGTACAACCGACTGATTACTGTTTCTCTTAATAAAAAAGAAATCGTTGTCTTTACAAGTTAAATCAGGTAATCTGCCATTTACAATATCATGGGCATTGGTGACAATTTTACTTTTAAGTGCCTGACGAAAAACCTTTTTCAGTTCAACCACAGGAAGTTTTCCGGAATCAATCAGATCCTGCAAAACAGCACCTGCACCGACTGCAGGTAACTGTTCGGAGTCACCTACCATAATCAGTCGGCACCCGAGAGGAAGAGCTTTAATCAGACTGTAAAACAACGAAACATCAACCATCGATAGTTCATCAACTATCAGTACGTCCGCATCAATCGGATTAGTCATATTATGTACAAAATAAGGCTTACCGTACTTATCCCAATCAACAATAAGCAATCTGTGAATCGTTGTTGCGTCCTTGCCGGAAACTTCACTCATTCGTTTGGCTGCCCGTCCCGTCGGAGCTGTTAAAACCACTTTAAGTCCCTGTGTCTCAAACATTTTAATAATTGCATTAAGCGTGGTTGTCTTAACCGTACCGGGACCGCCCGTAAGAATCAGCAGCCCCTTTTCGACCGCCTGAAAAATCGCCGATTTCTGTGTTTCATCATAAATTATATTTTCACGTTGTTCAATTTTTTCAATATCTTTCAGTAGTGTCGGAACTCCTGCCGGTGGAAAATTCAGAATGATTTCAACCTTTTGAGCAGCCCCGTTTTCAGCATAAAAACTTTCAGGCAAAAACAAAAACTCTTCATCACGTATAAGTGAAGAAACAATGCGTTTGTTTTTTATGAGATTATCAATATTTGTCTCAATATCCTCACATGAAGCATCAAGCAATTGTGTTGCAGGTAAAATAATTTTACGTCTTGGAAGACATGTGTGACCGTTATTCAGGTTATGTTTTAATATATATACTATTCCGGCACTCTGTCTCAACTCAATATCCGGCTTTTCCGGCAAATCCTCAGCAATAAGCTCAGCTCTGTCAAAGCTCATATCAATCGGATCTTCGCACAATCTGTATGGATTTGACCTGATGATTTCATAGGCATCCGCACCGAAAACTTTATACACTTGCAGACATTCCAAAGGTGTTAAACCAAATCTTTCAAGAGAAATCATAATCTGTCTTACAGCAAACTGTTCCTTGAAGGATTTACAGATTTTTTCAGCCTTCTGCGGTGAAATGCCTTTTATCTGAGTTAATTTTTCGGGATGATTTTCGAGCACATCAAAGCTTTCTTCACCAAAACGTTCAATGATTTTCTGTGCAGTTTTTGCTCTTATTCCGTTAACCGCACCTGAAGCAAGATATTTGTACAGTTCCGCTGCCGTTGACGGCATTTTTCGTTCATACCATTCCGTTCGGAATTGTCTGCCAAAAGTCGGATGTGTTGTCCACGTCCCTTTAAGCGACAGTTCTTCACCCGGAGCCAGGTCTGAAAAAGTACCGACAACCGTTATATATTCACTTTCAGTAACAAGATCAAATACTGTGAATCCTGTTTCATCGTTATGAAAAACAATTTCTTCAACAGTACCCTGAAGTTCAAATAATTCCTTTTTCATCATTTTCCTCTCTCATTGCTACTGATAAAGAACCTTTATAAACAGTACAATTCAAGTAATTAAACTCATCCGCAACGCGAATAAGACCATTAATATAATCCTCATCAAGGTTATCAGATACAACAATTATTTCATCTGAAATCATTTTACCGAACAGAATTCTTCTTAAATAACTGCCGTAAATCAAGTCAATAATCCTATGTTCAGGTATGTTTTTGTTAATATATAGTACAAGTTTTCCTACATCGTTAATTTTATAAATATGTAAGAAAATATAAAAGACTATTGACAAAAGCCCTAAAAACGAAAAGGAAGCAATAATTCCGTACCATACTGCTTCAATCATAATATCACCTCACTGACATTATATTCAGCAAGGTGATACTTGTTAAAAAAGCAAGCAGTTCTGTAAGCCGAGTTCTGTCATTGAAGGTAATTATCTATCCAGACTGTGGGTTACCCCACAGCTCAAGCCACCTGTCAAAACATAAGCCGAGCAAGCTTGAAATTTCAGTCGGTGTTGCCCCGGATAGGGTTTACATAACACAAACAGTTTCCTGCCGGTTGGTGAGCTCTTACCTCGCCTTTCCACCCTTACCGTAAAAACGGCGGTATATCTCTGTTGCACTGTCCCTAAGGTTTCCCTCGGCGGCCGTTAGCCGTTATCCTGCTCTACGGGGCTCGGACTTTCCTCATGCATTGCATGCAATTACCCAAACTACTTGCAGATATATTGTAATTCAAATTATCATTAATGTCAATTATATTATTACAGTTTAATTATCGTGTAAGCCAAGAAAAAGCGGTATGGTTTTTAGCCATACCGCTTAATTTGTAGTTAAAGGTTTAGATTGCTACACCCTTACCTGTTGTCTGGTCGATTGTCATTGAGCCTGCGGATACTGCAGAAAGTAACTGATCGACCTTGTTGTTGATCTGTGTTCTTGTTCCTTCTACGTTCGCTGCAAGTTTTGCTGCTCCTGTAAGAGGTTCAACTGTATTCGCAACAACCTTTGAAAGTTCTGCTACGTCTCTTACGTTA
>JAZSID010000061.1:0-4213 GCA_045533625.1 Acutalibacteraceae bacterium
CGTTAAGAAGTTTGACATTAACCTGGTGATTGAGGAAACGGTCAACCTTAAGGATATTTCCCGGGAAAACCTTTCCGTCTTTTATTATACGCTCTTCAAGTAATTTCATAAATAATTCCTCATTCACCAACAGATAGTATTGACCAAGCCGCGATTGTCTACATTTAGACATTATACAAGTTTATTTTATCACAATATCATCTTTTGTCAACAAATTAGTTCTATCAATCAGTAAATGTATCAGCTCTGTTTTTGTTGAAAATAACGAGAATTTTTTCGTTTTTGTTCATAAAATATTAATATAGGCAATGTAAAATAACTTTTATTGATTTTATGGAAAATTTGTGCTATCATTAATTATAAACTTTTCGGGAGAAAACGCTATGTCACATCTCATTGAATTAAAAGACGCATACAAGATATACAACCCCGGCGAAAACGAAGTCAGGGCGCTTGACGGAGTTGACCTCTGCATTGACAGAGGTGAATACGTCGCAATCGTGGGACAGTCAGGTTCGGGCAAATCCACACTTATGAATATGCTTGGTCTTCTTGACGTTGTTTCAAGCGGAACTTATATCCTTGACGGAAAAGATATCAAGGATATGGACGACGATGAGCTGAGCGCAATTCGAAACCAGGAAATCGGATTTATCTTTCAGGGATTCAACCTTATCCCCAGCCTTACAGCAAAAGGAAATGTTGAGCTTCCCCTCATCTATCGCGGAATGAAAGCAGAAGAAAGAGATAAGCTTTCAACAGAAGCTCTCAAAAGAGTCGGTCTTGAAAAGAGGATGAATCACCTGCCGAGTGAGATGTCCGGCGGTCAGCAGCAGAGAGTTGCAATCGCACGCGCCGTTGCCGCAAGACCTCCCGTTATCCTTGCCGATGAGCCGACAGGTAACCTTGACTCCGCATCAGGCAAAGAGGTTATGCGAATCATTAACGAGCTATGGGCTGAGGGAAGGACAATTATCCTCATCACCCACGACGACAAAATTGCACAGAAGGCACACAGAGTTATCCGTATCAGCGACGGAAAGATAATTGAAGATTATATCAATGAACACGTAACACCGCAAAGCAACTTATAAAAATATCACCGATTGCAGAAAACTTACTGCAATCGGTGTTTTTCATTTAAGTTAATTATAAGGAATCAGCCACGATGTAAGGCCGTCTATAACCCTTTCAACTATAGAGAAATCTGTTTTACCCTTCCGTTACTCTTCCATTATGAATAAAAGCTTTCCGCCATTTGTTATTTCATCGTATGTGACGGAGGTACCGTCAAGCTTGACTGAGTTCAGATATATTTCCTTGATGTACGGATACTTCAACGGATCTTTATCGCACTCAACGGTAAATGTATCTGCAACGGTACACGAATGATACTTTTTGTCGAGCTTCAGACTCGCTGTTTTAAACAACGGTGAATTAATTTCATAAACCGGTATACTCGGACAAACCTGAGCAAGACCGAGAGCCGACAACACATACCACGCTGAGAGCTGACCAACATCCTCGTTTCCGCAAAATCCGAATGCACCCAATCTGTAGGCTTCCTTCTGCACTCTGCGTGTCCAGTACTGCGTTCTTTTTGGTATACCCATATAGTTAAAGTAATGGGTCAGATTGTGGCACGGTTCATTAGAATGGTTATAATCATCATTCCAGAGAGCAGAAAAATCAGCCTTTTCAAAATGCTTTTCAAGAAGGTCAATAAATCTTTCCCTGCCGAAAAGCTCTGCCAATCCTTTAATATCGTACGGGACAAACCAAGACTGTTGGTATATATTACTTTCCACACAGCCGTCAGTATCATACTCAAATTCGTCCAAAGGCATAAAACTGCCGTCTTCGTACTTCGGTCCCATAAACCCTGTTTCAGGGTTATAATTTACGGGATATTTTTTTGCAGTTTCATAAAAGAATTCGGCATCGTCATTCTTGCCGAGAGCCTTTGCAAACTCTGCAAGGGTGAAATTACTGAGTAACTCCTCAAGTGTAACACTTAACAGTTCAGGTTTGAAACCTTTTGCATTGAGGAAATCGCATCTTTCACGCAAACAATTAAAAGGTTTTCCGAAAAGAGTTTCACTTCCCAAGGAACCTGCCTTTGCAATTTCATAGGCTTTATTAACATCATAATTACGGATACCCTTTATATAAGCATCTGCAATAACATTGATTCCGGGATCACCGACCATACAGTCTGAATTGATTCCGAGAAGCTCCCAGCGAGGGAACGAGGCATTTCTTGCTTCTGCGATGCTTATGAGGGAATTCACTTCATCGTTAACTGTTTCAGGTGAAATCAGAGTAAGAAGCGGAAACTCACTTCTGTAAACATCCCAACCGCTGAAAACTGTTCGTTGAATATAATCCGTATCCGTTTTCACCGTACCGTCAGCCGCCTTGTATCTGCCGTCCGTATCCGCACAAATTCGCGGATCAAGGAGAGTGTGATACAAGCAAGTATAAAAAAGGATTTTATCTGTCTCATTATCGGTATCAATCGTTATGCAGGAAAGTGCTTTTTCCCAGTTGTCAACCGCCTTTGTGTGAATATCGTCAAAAGACTTTCCGTTAACTTCCGCGAAGTTTTTCCTTGCACCTTCGATATCAACATAAGAGATTGACGTTTTCAAGGTTATTTTTTCTGCATTTTCAAATTTCAGAACAAGACCTGTATCAGCACCTTCAACTTCGTTGTTGAATCCGATATATTCTTCCTCGCTGAAAAACTCAGCTGACCTGAACGGTTCTGAAAGCTCACAGCAAAACCAGAGCTTATATTCAATTTTTCCGTGACCGTGACCGAATCCTCCACCCTTCGGTGAACATTCAATCACTCCTTCAATGTGTGTGCTGTCAACAATTTTCACAATCGAATTATCAACTCGTCCGCCGATACGGCGCGAAAAATTAAAAATAATTCTCGCATCGTCAGTTTCGGGATATGAGAATTCAAGAACACCGCAATGCGGAGTTACGGTCGCCCTTACATCAACATTATAACGATCAAGATGAACACCGTAATAGCCCGCAGATGCAGTTTCTTTTTCGTGGTTAAAAGGTGATTTCCAACCTTCTGTTCCTTTTTTAAGCGGAAAGAATTCATTACTACCGCTCCGAAGGTCAGTTTCACCTGTTACGGGCATTATCTGAAGATTTCCGAGGTCACCATACCAGCCGATTCCACTCATACGGTTAAAGCTGAACCCTTCAATCGTGGACTGACAATAGTTATATCCGGTACCGTTATCACCGCCCGTAACGGTGTCCGCACAAAGTTGTACGCAACCGCCCGGAAGGCAAGCTCCGGGATGTGTTTTGCCGCCGCCGTGCGAATAATCGGAATCTTCGTCGCCGACATTTCCTATCGTCGGATCAACGTAATTAATGCAAGACATTTTTACACTCCTTGTGATTTACTAAGATATGATTAAATTACTGCAGGCACCACAAGCACCGATACCTGCGGATGAAATTAATATTTTCTTGAAAGCATCTTTTCAGCTTCAGCACGTGTGATTTTGCCTGCGTTGCAGTCAGCCATAACCTGAACATCCTTGTCATTGAGCTTATAGAACATCCATGTCAGCAAGGAGAATACATAGCCGATTGCAGGTACCATTACATACACAAACCATAAAACATTAAGTGCGTGCGGTGACTGCTGAATATTGAGAGCCTGAAGCTCCTCAAAATTCTTTGCAGGAACGCTTATCCAGCCTGTGTATTCAAGTCCCATCCACAGCAGGCTGACAGAGCCCGAAACAGCACCCGTAAGCTTACACATAAATGTCTGGATCGCAAACGTGATGCCCTTTGCATCGATACCTGTTTTGAATTTACCGTATTCTGCACAGTCGGGTGTGAACATAAAGAGTACACAGCCGAAAATCGACATCGGAATTGAACGGATAACAGAAAGAACTGCAAATGCAATAATGCTCTTATAGCCTACTGCCAATATAACAACACTTGAAACCATTATGCCGAGCGTGCACCATTTAAAGAGTACCAATCTGACGATTTTCTTAAGAATTTTCGGAGTAACTATCGAAAGAACAACTGATGGAACGGCACTGAACGCACCGACAACAAGCGAGAACAGACTGTCGTTGAAAAGATAGAACGACACCCACATATTAAGTGCACCGATAATGTTTACGCTTGAATAGAAGAAAAAGCCTATGTAGAAAAT
>JAZSID010000030.1:0-11903 GCA_045533625.1 Acutalibacteraceae bacterium
GAATGCCTCCATTACCTTGAAACAGACAAGGCTCAGGTTCGTGCGAAGGCATACGACCTTGTTCTCAACGGTGTTGAACTCAGCTCAGGCTCAATCCGTATCACAAATCCTGACCTTCAGAAGAGAATGTTCACTCTTCTCGGTCTTTCAGACGAAGAGGCATATGCAAAGTTCGGCTACCTTACAGATGCGTTCAAGTACGGCGCACCGCCGCACGGTGGTATGGGTATCGGCCTTGACCGTCTTGTTATGCAGATGCTCGGTTGCGAAAGCCTTCGTGATGTTGTTGCATATCCGAAGGTACAGAATGCAAGCGAACCGATGACAGAGTGTCCGGCACCTGTTGATACAATTCAGCTCGACGAGCTCGGAATTGCACTCAAAACAAAAGAAGACTAAAAAATTACGGGACGGATTTTCCGTCCCTGATTTTCGTTAAAGAAAAGAGATTTTATGCAGAAGTTAGAAAGAAAAGATGCTAAACAATTAACCTTGCTCTGTGCGGCTGCTTATTTTGTCAGTTACCTCACAAGGGTTAATTTTGCCGCAGTTATTGCTGCGATAATTCAGGCAGGGGATATCGACAAAACCTCCGCAGGACTTGTCACAACTCTCGGATTTATTACATACGGTGTCGGTCAGCTTATAAGCGGTTGGCTCGGCGACAGAATCAATCCGAAAATGCTTATGGTAATCGGATTTGCGACGACGGTTGCAATGAATCTGCTGATTCCGTTTTGTCCGAACGGTGCGTGGATGTGCGTCGTCTGGGCATTCAACGGATTTGCACAATCGTTTATGTGGCCGCCGATGGTAAAGATTATGTCCTCTGCGATGAATTCGGACGATTACAACAAGGGTTGCGTTGTCGTAAGCTGGGGCAGTACGATTGCGACGATACTTATTTACCTTGTTTCACCCGTGATAATCAAATTCGCAGGTTGGCGAACGGTTTTCTTCGTTTACGGTGCTGTTGCCGTGCTGATTTCAACAATATGGTATGCAAAAATCACGTCGATTGAAAAGAAATGCGAAATTGTTTACCCGATGCATCAGAAAAGCAAAAACGGCGGTAAAATGGCAATTAAAATCAGCATACCGTTGCTGATAATCGTAATGCTCACGATTATGCTTCAGGGCTCACTCCGTGACGGTGTTACAACATGGGTGCCGACTTTTGTATCCGAATCATTCAATCTCGGCAGTGAAATTTCAATTTTAAGCAGCGTGATTATTCCGCTTTTCAGCCTCGCAAGCCTTCAGTTGACTTCTGTTATTTATAACAAACTCGGCAAAAAACCTTTCAAAAGCGCAGGCTTATTCTTTATCTGCGCGGTTGCGTCGGCTGTGTTGCTTGTGTTTTTCAAGGGAAGCTCGGTTATTCTCACGGTTGCGATGTCAGCTCTTATCGTTGCCTGTATGCACGGAATCAACCTTATCCTCGTTTGCTTCTTGCCTGCGGCGCTCGCAGATGACGATAACGTTTCTACACTTTCGGGTATACTTAATTTTATGACCTACGTCGGAAGTGCGGCATCGACTTACGGATTCGCACTCCTTTCGGAAAGCTTCGGCTGGAACGGTACGGTTGTTTCCTGGCTTGTTATAACCTTACTCGGCACAACAGCCTGCATTATCTGCAACAATGCAACAAAGAAGCTGAATTTCTGATTGTATTAATGTATAGAAAAAAGACCTGTTCACGTGAACAGGTCTTTTTTGATGATATGCTTATTTACCTTGATTTGCGGGGTTACCGCAGCACTTTTTGTATTTCTTGCCGCTACCGCAGGGGCAGGGGTCGTTCGGGCCGGGAGCTGCCTTTTTGCGTACGGTTCTGCCTTTTTCGCTTCCGTCGCCTGAGCCGCTTTCGCTTGTCACCTTTGCAGCCTGCTCACGCTTTGTGTCTTCCTCACTGCGGATTCTGACTGTAAGCACCTGACGTACGGTTGATTCGCGGATTGATTCGCTCATCTCGTCAAACATATCGTAGCTTTCCATTCTGTATGCTACAACGGGATCCTGGTTACCGTAAGCACGAAGTCCGATACCTCTCTTGAGTTCTTCCATGGAGTCGATATGCTCCATCCAGAAGTTGTCAACGTTACGAAGAAGAATCATATGCTCAAGGCTTCTCATAATTTCGGGAGTAAGCTCTGCTTCTCTCTGCTCATAACGCTCGTGACCGCGAGCAATAAGCTCTTCCTTAACAGCCTCTCTGTCGAAAGAAGACTCGTCTTCAAAGTCTGTTTCGTCTGTGATCCAGCCAAGGTACTTGTCGCGAAGACCCTTGATGTTCCAGTCGCTCTTCGGGAGAGCAGCTGCACAGTAGAAATCAACTGATGCTGCAACGGATTCGTCGAGCATATTGAGGATTGATGTTTTGAGATCTTCGCCGTCAAGAACACGGTTACGCTGACCGTAGATGATCTCACGCTGTCTGTTCATAACATCGTCGTATTTAAGAACGTTCTTACGGATTGCAAAGTTCTGTGATTCCTTCTTGCGCTGAGCTGATTCGATAGACTTTGAAACCATCTTGTTTGTAATCGGCATATTTTCGTCAACGTTGAGTGTTGTCATAACGCTCTGAAGTCTGTCGCCGCCGAAAAGTCGCATAAGGTCATCTTCAAGTGAAAGGTAGAAACGGCTTTCACCCGGGTCGCCCTGACGTCCTGAACGTCCGCGGAGCTGATTGTCGATACGGCGAGAGTCGTGACGCTCTGTACCGATGATGAAAAGACCGCCTGCGTCGCGAACCTGCTGTGCCTCGTCCTTGATTTCGTCCTTGAATTTCTTTTCAAGCTCTGTGTATTCAGCTCTTGCGTTGATGATGTCTTCGTTGTCTGTCTCTGCAAAACCTGTTGCCTCAGCAATAAGCTCGTCTGTGTAACCCTTACGGCGCATTGCAGCCTTTGCAAGGTATTCTGAGTTACCGCCGAGCATAATGTCGGTACCACGGCCTGCCATATTCGTTGCGATTGTAACGGCACCGAGTTTACCTGCCTGAGCAACGATTTCAGCTTCCTTATCGTGGAACTTAGCGTTAAGAACTTCGTGCTGAATTCCGCGGCGCTTAAGAAGTTTTGAAAGGATTTCTGACTTCTCAATTGAAACAGTACCGACGAGTACGGGCTGTCCCTTTGCGTGACACTCAATAACCTGCTCGATAAGTGCGTTGTATTTCGCAGCCTCTGTCTTGTAAACAACGTCGTCCTGATCTTTACGGATCATCGGCTTGTTTGTCGGAATTTCAACAACGTCAAGAGTGTAAATTTCCTGGAATTCTTGGCTTTCCGTCATAGCTGTACCTGTCATACCTGAAAGCTTTTTGTAAAGACGGAAGTAGTTTTGGAATGTGATTGTTGCAAGAGTCTTGCTTTCGTGCTCAACCTTAACGCCTTCTTTTGCTTCAATAGCCTGATGAAGACCTTCGTTGTATCGGCGGCCGAGCATAATACGTCCCGTGAATTCATCAACGATAAGAACCTGATTGTCCTTAACAACGTAGTCGATATCACGGCGCATAACGCCGACAGCCTTGATAGCCTGGTTGATGTGATGAAGGAGCGTCATATTGTCCGCATCCATAAGGTTTTCGACGTTGAAGTGAGCCTCAGCCTTTGCAATACCTCTCTTTGTAAGAGAAGCTGTACGTGCTTTTTCGTCAACGATGTAGTCGCCATCGGCAGAAACGTCTTCAGCATTCTGCTTGGATTCGATTTCCTTAACAACAGTCTTTGTAAGACCGCGTACAAAGTTGTTTGCAAGGGTGTAAAGCTCTGTTGAACGGTCGCCACGACCTGAAATGATAAGCGGAGTTCTTGCTTCGTCGATAAGGATTGAGTCAACCTCGTCGACTACGGCAAAGTTATGTCCGCGCTGAACCTTGTTTTCTTTGTAGGGCACCATATTGTCACGAAGGTAGTCAAATCCCATTTCGTTGTTTGTGCCGTATGTGATATCTGCGGCATAAGCGGCCTTACGCTCTTCATTTGAAAGTCCGTGAACGATAAGTCCGACGGAAAGTCCCATAAAGCGGTAAAGCTTACCCATCCATTCGGAGTCACGGCGAGCAAGGTAATCGTTGACTGTAACGATATGAACACCGTTTCCTGAAAGTGCATTGAGGTAAGCGGGGAGGGTAGCAACGAGAGTTTTACCTTCACCTGTTTTCATTTCTGCAATTCGTCCCTGATGAAGAACAATACCGCCGATAATCTGTACGGGGAAATGCTTCATTCCGAGAACACGCCACGAAGCCTCACGGCAGGCAGCAAATGCCTCGGGGAGAATATCGTCAAGCGTTTCACCGTTTGCAAGGCGCTCCTTGAATTCAACTGTTTTGTGCTGAAGTTCTTTGTCTGAAAGCTTTGAATATTCGTCTTCAAGGGCAAGAACCTTATTCTTTGTCGGCGTAATTTTCTTAACCGCGTTGGTAGAATAATCGCCGAAAATCTTTTTCAATAAGTTCATCTGATATACTCGATCCTTTCGAAATTTATACTGATTTCTCGTCAAAGTTAATTACAATGTTTTCGCGTGACATTGTAAGCTGACAGTATTCAACACCTGCGGCGTCAAACATCTTCTTTGAAGCCTTGACTCCGTCTGTGTCCTTATATTTATCAGAAAGGTAAAGAACTTTCTTAATACCACTCTGAATAATAGCCTTTGCACATTCGTTACACGGGAAGAGTGCAACGTAAATTGAGCAACCCTTAAGCGATGCGCCTGCGTTGTTGAGGATTGCGTTAAGCTCAGCGTGACAAACAAAAGGATATTTTGTGTCAATTTCGCTGTTTCCGCTTCTTTCCCACGGGAATTCATCGTCGCTGCAACCGTGAGGGAAACCGTTATATCCGACAGACATAATCTTTTTGTTTTCGTTCACGATACAAGCGCCGACCTGAGTGCTCGGGTCCTTGCTTCGCTTTGCTGAAAGCAGAGCAATACCCATAAAATATTCATCCCATGATATGTAGTCATCTCTTTTTGCCATAAGAGCCACTCTCCTTATATTGTAACTTTTTTACCGTATCACAAGCTCAACGGGACAATGGTCTGAGCCGTAGATTTCCGAATGGATTTTTGCGCCTTCAAGGCGGTCTGTCATATCGGCAGAAACGCAGAAATAGTCAATGCGCCAACCGACGTTTTTCTCTCTTGCCTTGAAGCGGTATGACCACCAGCTGTAAGCGTTTTCAAGGTCAGGATAGAAATATCTGAAAGTGTCAATAAAACCTGCATCAAGCAGTTCGCCGAATTTGCCTCTCTCTTCGTCAGAGAAACCGGGATTGCCACGGTTTGTTTTCGGATTTTTAAGGTCGATTTCCTTATGCGCAACGTTAAGGTCACCGCAGAAAACAACGCCTTTTGATTTATTAAGTTCCGAAACGTAAGTGCGGAAAGCATCCTCCCACTTCATACGGTGGTCGATTCTTTTAAGTCCGTCCTGCGCGTTGGGAACGTATTCCGTGATGAAATAATAGTCCTCAAATTCAAGGGTGATGATTCTTCCCTCGGTGTCAAGCTCAGGGACACCGATTCCGTATTTTACACTTATCGGCTCTTCCTTTGTGAAAATTGCCGTGCCCGAATAGCCTTTCTTTTCGGCAAAGTTCCAGAATTGGTGGTAACCTTCAAGCGAAAGCTCAAGCTGACCTTCCTGCATTTTTGTTTCCTGCAGACAGAAGATATCGGCATCAAGCTCGTTGAAAACATCCATAAAGCCTTTTGTCATACACGCGCGGATTCCGTTAACGTTCCACGAAATAAACTTCTTGCTCAAGATTACACACCTCCGCATTATAAAATGTATTATAACATATTCAATAGCAAAAATCTATTATTATATGATGTTTTTTTACTTAGTTTACAAAAATTTAAAAAAGTGAAAAAAATGCTGGATTTTTCTATACATATGTGTTATCATTACAATTGTCTGAATACGACATAAATAAAGAAAAATAAAGACAGGAGACGAAACAGCATGAAAAAGACAATTTGGACTAGCATTACAGCTATCATCTGCGTATTGCTTGTATCTCTTTCTCTCAAGGACGGTATTACTAAGGTTGCTGACGCTAAGGTTGAAGCAGCAAGCATGGCAGCTGAAGCAGCAGGCAACAACGGCGGAATGGATGCAGGTCTTGACGCAGGCTTGGATATGGGCGGCAGCCTTGATTCAGGTATGGATGCAGGCGCAGTTACACCTGACGCAGGCACAGCAACTCCTGATGCTGACGCAGGTACAGCTACACCTGATGCAGGTACAGCTACACCCGACGCAGGCACAGCTGCAAAGCCTGACGAAAACAAAGCTCCGACAGCTCCCGCAGAAATCGTAAATTACTACAACAACGCAATCAACAAGGTAATCAACGAAAAGGCAGGCTACAAGAAGTCAAGAGTAACAGAAATGAAAACTCTTGAAGGCGGCGCACTTCTTAAGATTCAGCTCGTTGTTGACATGGTTAACGACTTCCTCGGTGTTGGCACAACAGACTATGAAAACAAGAAGGGTAAGGCTGAATTCCTCAGCAAGGCATCTCTTACAGTTGCAGACCTTACAGCAGCTAAGTGTGACGTAAACGGCGATGTTTACACAATCACTCTCGGCATCAAGAACGGTCAGAGCCAGGCTTCAGCTTCAGGTTCATCAGATACTTCACCGCTTCAGCGTTCAGGTCTTTACACAGGTAAGGGCGACAAGAAGGCTTTCGACTATAAGAGCTCAGAAAACATCCACACAGCAATCAACGGTGTTGACAACACTTCTGCAGAAACAGCAAAAGAACAGATCACAAACGCAAAGATCGTTGCTACAATCAACTCAAAGACAGGTCAGATGACAGATCTTACAGCTACATGGGATTGGGCAGTTCAGCTTACAACAATCAAGTATACAGTTGTTTCAGTTAAGGCAGCTAACGGTACAGCAACATCAACAGTTAAGGTTTCAAACTTCCAGTGGTAATCTTTTCTTAATAAATTTTCTCCCGACGGTTTCGTCGGGAGATTTTTTCTTTTAAAGTATATTGTCGGTTGAAAAAGTTTTTCGCCTGTGTTAAAATCCGTTTATACTTTTGAAAAAGGTGATGCAAATGCTCAGGTTTATTTCGTCCTTGCTTTCGTTGATTTTCTTTGTTTTTTCGGGTCTGCCTGCAATTATCTCTGAAAGTAAAATTGCAAGAGAAGAAAATATTCAGTCGCAGATTCAGAGAATCAATGCTCTTTCAGAGCTTTATAAAAGCGGGGATTATGTTCCCGTAAACGAAAGTGAACTTGCAGGATTCGACGTTAAGAAAGCATATTCTGACGGTGTTAAATTCAACGAAGTGGCATATATCGCAACGCATAACAGCTATCAGCTGCAAAGTGTACCTTCGTATCAGAAAGTTTACCGTGACCTTGAAACCGTTACGTTCGGTCTTGTTAACGGAGATGCACCGACATATTGCAGTGACACTTTAACTGAACAGTTTAACTTAGGAATACGAAGTATCGAGCTTGACGTTGAAACTGTAGTAAACGGGGATGATGTGAGCTTCGTCTGCACGCATTCACCGCTGATTGATATGACAACATCTTGCTATGACTTCGCACTCGCACTTGAGGAAATAAAAATGTGGTCGGATGCAAATCCGGGACATCTGCCGATATCGATTATCGTTGAGCCGAAGGAATTTTTCCTCCTTGAAGTCGGTATGAGGTTTATAAATCTCAAGTACGCAAATGTGCTTGATAATCTTATCCGCGAGGCTTTTGGTGAAAAGCTGATAACTCCCGCAGAGATGATGGGTGAGCACGGCTCGCTCAAGGAAATGCGCGAGGCAGACGATTGGATGTCCCTTAAAGACTGCGCAGGCAGAGTTGCAGTTTTCTTCCACGATACGGACGGTGTAACGGGCAGATTCATCAAGCAGGATGAAACGTTAAAATCTCGTGCGATGTTCCCTATGCTTCGCTATAAGGACAGGGACAAGTCCTATGCATCTGTGTTGATTGTCAATAAACCTGATGATATTGAAAAGCATTCAACAGAGCTGATTTATGAAAAGAATCTTATCGTAAGAACACGAGTTGATTCTTTCGGCAGCTATAACGAAGAGGACCGCAGAAAAACGCTTGAAAGCGGCGCACAGATTCTTTCAACAGACTATCCTCGAAAGGCAGATATGACAGGCGTTGATTATTACGTCGATTTCGGCAACGGCTCCGCAAAGATTATAAAATAACACAATCCCGACAAAGCGATTTGTCGGGTCTTTTTTTCGATTTTGCAGGAGAGAAATTTGCGCGTGAAATTAATTAAGTGTTTTAATTACGATGCTCGTGTCAAGCGGAAACTCAAAAAGTTTACTGTCATCAAGATTTTCCTTATGCATATCAACGGCACAAATCTGCGGATTTTCGTATGTGGTATAATAAAAAATTCCTTTGTCTGTGTTGCAACACGAGGTGTAAACCGTGATTTCGTATTTACTGTTGCCGAGGTTAACCATACCTCTCGAATGAGAAACGGAACTAAGAATATGGAAAAACTGGCTCACGCTTTCTTCTTCACTTTCACCGCATACGGAATTGGATTTTGTGAAAACAGCACGGACGAACCTTGAAGCTGAGCTGAGATCACCCGGCAGACCGACCGCACCCATACCTTTCGAAAAGGTGCAGATGTCCGCAGACGGTGCGAAGGTGTTTTCGGGCTCTTCTGCAGTAAGATTGATATAATTCGCAAGGTTATGGATATGATAATCAAACGGTGGGTTGTTGGTCAGTACTCCGATGGGATTATCATATATTTTAAGTCCATCTTTTACCGATTCAACCGTTATGCTTTCGTTTCTGTCAGTAATCATCCAATGAAGCGGCGAAGCTTTCAGGTCAGGACGAAAATCGATATCAGCTATATTAACTTTTTCAAGCAAAGCTTTTGCTTCGCTGACATTCTCACATTGTGTCAGAATATACGGAATAAACTCAAACGGCGCAACGTTAATTTTATTCTCATCAACGGGATGAAAAACTGCGTTGCCAGGGAAGTTAAGCCCTGCCACGCTCAGTCCCTTTTCGTTTGTTGCCTCGTAATAAAGAGGGTAGGAGTCCATAACCGTTGCAATACCAATTAAGGCATAATGCTTGTCGGCAAAACTGAAATGAAAGTTTCTCGGCGTTATGACAACGCTTTCGTTATAATGGTATTCAAGGTCAAGTGTTCTGCCGAAGTAATGGTCTTTAGTTTTAAAGCTTATGGCTGTGCACATAATTTCACCTCATAAAAAATTAAGGGACGGAAAATCCGTCCCTTTTATTATTTGTATAAATATTGAATTATTCAGCGATTGTTTCTTTAAGAATTGCAACAGCCTTTTTGAGTTCGTCCCAGCCGATATTAAGCGGAGGAAGAAGTCTTACCTTTGTTTTTGCAGTAAGGATAAGAACACCCTTCTGCATACAAGCATTTACAATTTCCTTTGCTTCTTTTTCGGTTTCAATACCAATCATAAGACCGAGACCGCTGACACTCTTAACGCCCTTTGCACCCTCAAATTCCTCAAAGATGTACTTTGACTTTGCCTGAACTTCGCTGAGAAGCTCGTCGTCAATTCTTGAAAGAATATTGCAAGCACCTGCACAGCACGCGGGATTTCCGCCGAAGGTTGTTCCGTGTGAACCGGGGATGAGAACATTCTCAACCTTTTCGCCGAGCATTGCAACACCGATCGGAAGACCGCCGCCGATGCCCTTGGCTGTTGTAACGATGTCAGGCATAAAACCGTACTGCTGGAAAGCGTAAAGTGAACCTGTTCTGCCGTTACCTGTCTGCACTTCGTCGATGATGATGAGCATATCTTTCTCTTCAGCGATTTTCTTAACTTCGTCAACAAACTCCTTGTCGAGCTTGCATACACCGCCTTCACCCTGAACGAGTTCCATCATTATCGCAACGCAGTTGTTCTCTTCTGCAAGCTTTCTTACGCTCTCCGCATTGTTAGCCTCGGCATAAACAAAGCCTTCAACGAACGGGCCGAAATGTGTATGATAGCCGTCCTGACCTGTTGCTGTAAGAGTTGCGATTGTCCTTCCGTGGAAGCTGTTTTTAAGGGTAATGATTGTTGAATGGCTTTCATCACCGTATTTGTCAAAAGCATAGCGACGTGCAACCTTGATTGCACATTCGTTAGCCTCAGCACCGCTGTTACCGAAAAATGCTTTTTTCATACCTGTTCTTTCGCAAAGCATCTTTGCAAGAGCAGAACAAGGCTCTGTGAAATAAAGGTTTGATGTATGAGTGAGAGTTGAGAGCTGGTCTGTAACCGCTTTAAGCCACTCGTCATCAGCAACACCGAACACGTTAACTGCAATTCCTGAACCAAGGTCGATGTATTCCTTGCCCTCGGAATCCTTGAGGATTGCGCCCTTACCGCTGACAAGCTCAACGGGGAAACGTGCGTAAGTGTTGGCTACGTACTGTTTATCGATTTCTGTAATGCTCATTTATTTTGCCTCCGGGTGTCTTTTCTTGTAATCCTCGCCGTTGACGAACATCGTACCGATACCTTCATCGGTAAGAATTTCAATAATGATTGAATGCTTTACACGTCCGTCGATAACAAAAACCTTGCGGACACCCCAGTTGATTGCGTCAACGCAACACTGTACTTTGGGAATCATACCGCCTGAAATGATGCCCTCTTCCGTAAGCTTCGGAGCATCTTCAATAAAGATTCTTGAAATGAGTGATGACGGGTCATCCTTGTCACGGAGAATACCTTCAATATCTGTCATTGAAATAAGGCTTTCTGCTTTAAGTTCGCCTGCAATTTTAGCCGCAACGGTATCTGCGTTGATGTTGTAAACGTTGCCCTCTTTGTCACAGCCGACGGTTGAAACAACGGGAATGTAGCCCATCGAAAGAGTGTCAAGAATCGGAGTAACGTCAACCTTTTCAATGTCACCGACAAAACCAAGCTCTTCGCAACGGGGCTTTGCGATAATCATATGACCGTCAGCACCGCTGAGACCGATTGCCTTGCCTCCCTTTGATTCAATAAGGCTTACGAGGCTTTTGTTGATTTTACCTGCAAGAACCATCTGCACGATTTCTGCAGTTTCCTTGTCTGTAACGCGAAGACCGTTGACAAACTGAGTTTCCTTGCCGATTTTTGCAAGCATCTCGGTAATCTCGGGACCGCCGCCGTGAACGAGGACAACCTTGATACCAACTGTTGAAAGAAGGATAATGTCGCTCATAACCGACTGCTTGAGGTCTTCGTTAATCATAGCGTTTCCGCCGTATTTGACAACAAGGATTTTGTTTGCATATTTCTGTATGTACGGCAGAGCGTGTGTAAGAACGTGAGCTCTGTCAGCGTTTGAAATTCTCATTGTACCAAAATCTCCTTAGGTTCTGTAGTCACCGTTGATTTTAACGTAATCGTATGTAAGGTCGCAACCCCATGCAGTAGCCTTTGCATCGCCTGAGTTAAGCTCAACAAGAATATCGATTTCTTTTTCAAGAAGGATTTCCTTTGCCTTTTCCTCAGAGAAATCAATGCCTGCACCGTTAACGCAAACGTCAATCTTGCCCTTTGAAGATTCAAAGCTGACATCAATTTTGTTAACGTCAACGTCTGCACCGCTGTAACCGATAGCGCAAAGAACGCGACCCCAGTTAGCGTCAGCGCCGAACATAGCACCCTTGACCAATGCAGAGCTGCTTACTGACTTTGCAACAGCTTTTGCAGTCTTTTCGTCAGCAGCGCCCGTAACCTTACATTCGAGGAGCTTTGTTGCGCCTTCGCCGTCACCTGCAATTTTTCTGCGAAGGTAAACTGTTACACTGTTGAGAGCCTTACAGAATTCTGCAAAATTCTCATCCTCTTTATCAATAATCC
>JAZSID010000060.1:0-2338 GCA_045533625.1 Acutalibacteraceae bacterium
GAAAAAACAAAAACTGCAGCAACGAAGCAACGCACCATCAAGCCACACGTCTCTGCTCTTGTTGCCGCCTGCCTGATTCTTGTAATCTGCATTTCAGCATCCATAGCGAAAATATATAACGGAGATTTTAAAGGCACTGTACCCTCAAGTGAAGTCACAACAGAAGACGGTCAGCTTTTTTACAGCCAACTTATGACTCACAGTAACACATCTGTTACAAGTTCAAACGGCTATCACACCGCAGATATTGCAACTTTCCGTGAAGAATATCTGAAGGATTGCGTTGCTGTTATTGAAGGCGAAATACTGAGTATCAGAGAAAAGGAATACACCGTTCTATATGAATATTATAAGTTTGGCACCGACACACTTACAGAGAAAACAAACACCCTTATTTTTGAAATAAAGGTTGACAAGGTCTGGTACGGTGACATAGCAGAAAATGAAATAATTACCGTTCAGGATGAAGTGCTTTACCTTAACGAAATATTTGTTCCCGGAGTTGGCGGAAAATATGTGCTGCCACTCTGCGACTCAGGTGAGGATATAAGAATTGACACAGCAGGGCAGAAATATTTAAGCGGAGATACCAAGCGTGAGAGCAGATACAGCACACTTTATCCGTTTCATCCGCAGATAGCTAAAACAGAGAAGGGTTATCTTTTCACCGCTGATTGGGAAAGTCTTGTTACTGAGGAGACAAAAACGGTTACCGTTGATATACCTTTTGAAGTTGATTATTACAGCGACAAAATGCGACTGAATTCGGAAGACATATTCCGGGTGCAGTTTGAAAAAATGCTTATTGAAGTTGGACTTGTTGACTAATATTAATTGAAAAAATCTAATTTGTAGGGACCGGCGTCCCGACGGTCCGTTTTCACCGCGACAAACCACTTTTATTCGGACCGTCGAGGACGCCGGTCCCTACGATGTCATTCTGAACGAAGTGAAGAATCTTTAAAAGATAGAGTCCTCGTTACACTCGGAATGACACTTTTTACGTCTTTTTCTGCGTATAAATCAATAGTGAAATTAACTAACCCCTCTGTCAGCCTTGCTGACATCTACCCTTTCAGGGGCGACAAGTTTTTATCTCTTTATTTATGTGCAGTTTTCTCGTCTCCCCTGAAAGGTAATTCCCCTGTTAGGGGAAATGTCCGAAGGACAACAGGGTACCCGTTTCTGGAAGAAAAGATGTCAAAATCGCCAAACGATTTTGACAGAGGGGTAACACCACAAAAAGCCTCCCGCAAAAGCGAGAGGCTTAAAGTTTTTATTACACTGTATTATCAATTATACAAGCTCGATGATGCACATCTCTGCTGCGTCGCCGCGACGGGGACCTGTTTTGATAATACGGCAGTAACCGCCGTTAACGTCCTTGTACTTGGGGCCGATTTCGTCGAAGAGCTTCTTTGTTACATCTTCCTTTGTGATGTAAGCAAGAGCCTGACGCTTGTTGTGAAGTGTGTTTTCCTTGCCGAGAGTAATCATTTTCTCAGTCATGGAACGAACTTCCTTTGCCCTTGTAACGGTGGTTTCAATGCTGCCTTTCTCTAAGAGATAAGTAACCATACCTCTGAGCATTGCACTTCTGTGTGCGCTTGTTCTGCCGAGTTTTCTGGTTCCTGCCATTTGAAATCACTCCTTTACTGTAAGTTGATTATTCGTCTTCACTGCGAAGCTCAAGACCAAATGAATGAAGCTTGTTGATAACTTCATCAAGAGACTTCTTACCAAGGTTACGAACCTTCATCATATCGTCTTCTGTTCTGTTGGTCAGGTCTTCTACTGTGTTGATGCCAGCGCGCTTCAAGCAGTTGAATGAACGTACTGACAAGTCAAGTTCCTCAATAGTCATCTCGAGAACCTTTTCCTTGGCGTCGTCGCCCTTGTCGACCATAATCTCTGTTTCGTATGCCTCACCTGAGAGGTCACCGAAGAGAGCGAGGTGTTCGTTGAGAAACTTGGCTCCGAGTGAAACAGCTTCTGTTGCGGAAATGGTTCCGTTTGTCCAAACTTCAAGTGTGAGCTTGTCGAAACCGATGTCCTGTCCAACACGAAGGTCATCAATTGTGTAATTTGCCTTAAGAATCGGTGTGTAAATTGAGTCAATTGCAATTACGCCGATTACAGGCTGCATGAGCTTTTTATTCTGCTCTGCCGATACATATCCACGGCCCTTGTTTACAGTCAGCTCCATGTTAATGTGAGCATCCTTGTCAAGTGTACAGATGTGGCAATCTGTATTGATAATTTCAACTTCTGAATCGCACTTGATGTCACCTGCAAGTACAACGCCTTCGCCTGTTGCATAAATGTACACTGTTTTAGA
>JAZSID010000138.1:0-6158 GCA_045533625.1 Acutalibacteraceae bacterium
TATTTTTCGGCACAGTTTTTTTTTTGCAACATTTCCGGATTTATTTTTGCAGTTCGAGCAATCCGAACCCTACAATCCGTGAGCAATAATCGTGTCCGTAGGGGAACATATTATGTTCCCGTCAGAAATACACAAATTTGACGGGCAGATGATATCTGCCCCTACGGGGTAGGTTTTAAAACAGCTCCACAAACCCGAATTTGTTTCAGTCATGCAAAAACCGTCGGCATCCTTACGGACGAGCGACGGTTTGACATAATTATTTTGCGTTATTTTTCTTAAGCTCGGGCTGGATTGTGTCAGGTGTTCTTGCGCTGACTGCACCGTCAGGCTTGATTTCGCCTGCTTTTGTAAGGGCAATCTTTGTAAGGAACGGGCCGACAAGCTCGTAAATAAGAACTGAGAACAACGTAATGTTCGTTACGATAAGACCTTCTGCTCCGAGTGTTTCCGCCTTGAGAGCCATACCGAGAGCAACACCTGCCTGCGGAAGGAGAGTGATGCCGAGATATTTGACGATATGCTCGTCACACTTGACAGCCTTTGCACTGAATCTTGCACCATAGTATTTGCCGAGTGAACGGAATGTTATGTATGCAACGCCGATACCCACAACGATAATATCCTTGAACGTTGCAAGCTCAAGCTCTGCACCGCTGATTACAAAGAAGAGAACGAAAAGCGGAGCCGTCCAACGGTCGATTCTGTCCATAAGCTCTTCCGAGAAGTCACACATATTGCAGAAGACCGTACCGAGCATCATGCACGAAAGAAGAGATGAAAATGCGATATGTACACCGCCGATTTTAAACTCAAGCATTGAAAGCGCAACGGTGAAAAATACAAACGCAACGGAAACCGCAAGACGTTTTGAACGTGAGTGGAAGAACTTTTCCGTAAAAGTGAAAACAACGCCCATAACAAAACCGAGAAGAAGCGAAAGAACAACCTCAAGAATCGGCTCAATTACGATTGAAAGCACGTCAACCTCGCCGTGAATAAGAGCCTTTGCAACGCCGAAAGAAACAGCAAAAAGCACAAGACCGACAGCGTCATCAAGCGCAACAACAGGAAGAAGAATATCCGTCAAGGGACCCTTTGCCTTATACTGCTTGACAACCATAAGTGTTGCCGCGGGAGCTGTTGCGGAAGCAACTGCACCGAGCACGATTGCCGACGGAAGCGGAAGCTTATCGGGGATGAGGAAATGGAGTCCGATAAGCGCGGCATCAACAAGAAGTGTTGTCGCAACCGCCTGCACGATACCGATAACCGTTGCCTGCTTACCCGTTGCTTTAAGCTGAGCAAGACGGAATTCGTTACCGATAAGAAACGCAATAAATCCGAGAGCAACGTCGGGGATAAGTTCATATGATTTAATGTCTTCCATGCTGATAAATCCAAGACCGGGCACTCCTAAGGAACCGAGTACATACGGACCGACAAGAATACCTGCAACAAGGTAAGCCGTAACGGCAGGAAGCTTTACGAGTTTAGCTAAACGTGAGAGCACAAGGCCTGCAAAAAGGCAGACAGATAAGCTCATTAAAGTTTGCATAAAAAATACATCTCCTTTGCGGCTGTTAGTATAGCACAAAGGAGAGTGTTTGTCATTGGTTAAATTGTATAAGAGTAGAAATTATTTTTCGAAATTTTCGTTCAAGGTTTCACCGAAAACAAATTCATTTTCACCGACACAAAGAATATGTTTCTTTTCGGCAAAAAAGAATGTTGCCTTAGTGTTTTCAGGAATCGAAATATTGAATTTCACGTTACCTTTTTCATTCCTATAGCTGACGGCAACAACACCGTTTGGTGTGGTAATACTGCCTTTCATCCACTTGAACCTGTCAACGCTCATCGGCTCAATCACAATCGACTTATACCCAGACGAATCTTCAGTCTGTCTTATTCCGAGAAGATACTCAAAAAGATATGCAACGGGTGCACCGAACATCGGGTGGCTGTGTGAACGGCTGCGGTTACTGTCCCAGTATTCGTGGAATGTTGTTGCACCGTTTCTTCTCCAATGCTCAAATCCCTGCTCGCCGTTGTGGGTAAGAAGTTGGACGGCAAGGTCGCTGTCGCCATTCTTGAAAAACTGACGCGTTACAATATCCGTTGCAAAAATTCCCGTGTCGTAATGACCGAGCTTTTTGTAGTAGTTCTTCATATTTTCATATGTTTTTTCATTACCCAGACCGATATCAAGTGCAAATGAATTTGCGCCCTGAACATTCATAATAAAGTTGTCGTCAAAGGTGTTGAAATAAGCCGCGGTGATTGCACCTTTACGGTATTTTATTTTTTCTTCATACTCTGCGATATCTTCTTCCTTGCCGATAATCCTTGCGATTTCGCACATCTGCTGAAGTGATTTCACCATAAAATAAGTGTTGACCATCGGCGCAGGAAGAACGACCTGCTGATTGTGTGACGTGATATCCTTATCGGGATAAAGAATATTCGGTCCGCACCAGTCACCAAGGCACCATTCGCCTTTTTTGTCGCTTGTTACAACACCGTATTCCGAGTGAGCTTCAAGATAATCTATGTATCGGCGCATATTTCCGTAATATTTTTCAAGGATTTCCTTTTCGCCGTAGTGCTTGTAAAGCTGATACGGCACTTCAACAATCGCGCAACCCCAACCGCCCGGGCCTCCGCCACTGCGAAGATACGGAGCTGTGTACTGAATGTGTCCGCTTAAAACGTCCTGACAGTCGCCGATATCCTGCATCCATTTTGCATAGAATGCTTTAGCGTCAAACACGGTTAATGCCGCATTACAGGTAAGCTGACCGTCGCCCGTGTAACCTCTTCTTTCAAGGTGAGGACAGTCTGAAGGATGACCCGTGTGCATATTGCAAAGCATTGTGTGCATAAAGGTTTTGTAAATCCAGTTGAGTGTTTCGTTATCACTCTCAAATGTTGAAGAAACAGGCACATCGGCATAGATAACCTTTACACATTCGGGTTCAGCCTTACCGATTACCTCAAAATATCTGAAACCGAACCAGGTGAATTCAGGCTGAACAAAAGCTTCTTTTCCGTCGGAAATAACCGAAAACTGCTGACCGTGGACGTGTGTCGGATCAAGAGAACCGTCGTCCGCAAGCTCTTCAGCGAAATTAACGCAGATTTTTTCGCCCTTTTCTGCCGTAACTTTCAATACGGGATATCCCGTTGTATTCTCGCCGCAATCATAGACGATTCCTTTTTCCGTTTCCTTGACTTTCTTTACGGGAAGCTTTTTTATGAGTTTATCCCACGGGCAGTCTGTTTCGCAGTACTCTGTTTGGAGACCCTCTGTAACAACAGCATTTTCCCACGAAAAATCGTCGAAATTGAAAAAATCATGGTGCTCTTCCCGGGTGAAGTTGTATTTGCAAACGGAGCTTTTGCGGATTTTACAATTCTCGTCGGAAACAAAATAATCAGTACCGCTTTTGTTTCCAACAGTTATGCAGTAAATTGCTTTCGGCAAACCGAAAGTACGGTTTTTATGCGTATACCAGCCACCGCCGTAATGAATTTCGATGCTGTTTTCACCGTTTTTTACAAAAGGAGTTATATCAAACTGCGGAACATAAACACGATGACCCGAAATAACCTCATCAACAGGGTCGCAACCAGCCTCAAAATCGGATGAAAGCGGAAGAAACGTATCGGGATTGATACATTCGCCGTTGATGTAGCACTTAAAAAAGCCGAGACCCAAGGCATTGAGAGTTACCTTTTTCGCAGATTCTGCCTCGAAACTGCCTTTCAGGACAGCAAAGCTGTCTCTTGTACGGTCTTTCGCACCGACCCATTTTGCATTATGAAAAAAATATTCCTGCGTCATAGTAATCTCCCTTTCTGTCTGATAAATTTATCATAACACATAACAAAATCCCGTTCAAGTTGTTTTAAATGCGCTTAAATATAAAGTTGTTTTTGTGTACCGTTATATAAAAAAGACCAACGGAATCTGTTGGTCTTTTAGTCTTTCCCTTAATCCGCAAAGAAAATCGGGTTTGTCCACGCCTGTTTGCCGTCCTTGTCGATGACATAGGCGCGGATGTATTTGTAATTTTCGGGGTCGATGTCCGTTTCTGCGTGTGTGATCTGTCCGCCCTCGTTTGTAAAAATTTCTGTCGGGTGGCAATCGCTGAGGAAATAAATCTTCTCACACGGTTCGCAGTCAAGGTAGATATTGCCGTTTTCAAAATAGAAATCCTTGATAACGGGACCGCAGGATGAATAGAATCTACCGTCCTTGATTGCTTCAAGGATAGATTTTACGTTATTCTCTGCATTAACCATTACCCAACCCTTACAGTGGTGGTGAGGCTGATGACCGTCATCCGTTGCAACTCCCCAGAGCTTTATGCCCTGGCCGAGGAGATCATCCCAGTAAAGCGCATTTGTGTCCATATAATTTTCATCTGCGCCGCCTGAATTCCAGATTTCCATTGCGATATTGCCCTTGAGCTTATCAAAATATCTCGGCGGAGTTGAGCTCCATTCAGGGTGGCAATAGAACGTGATATTATTATTCGCGTGAATTTCGTCAAGATACGGCTGATATTCAAACTGGTCTCTCGCCGCACCGTTCGGAAGACGCTGATCCTGCTCGTATCCGTTAGTTTCATCGTCGGGTCCGAGGCAGACGTGGTGGAAGGTGCGGAAACCTTTGATTCGCTCAAAGGTGTTGTCAACTTCCATTCCCGGGATAATCGTTATTTCCACATCCTCTGCGTAGTTTTTATAGTTATATATGTTATGGTCGGTTATTGCCATAAAATCGTATCCGTTAGCCTTGTGAAGCCTGATAACATCATCGGGCGCAACCTTGCCGTCCGAGCGTGTTGTGTGGCAGTGCAAAGCACCTTTAAGAAGCTTGTTTTCGCCTGTAAATGCCTGCTGTCTTATAAACATTTTAACTCCTCCTTTTTTGAAAATTATAACAGACCGCATTTGCTTTTTCAATAAATTTTCTTTTCGACTTGCTAAAACGGAATATTTTGTGTATACTTATTTCATTAAAGATGAAAGGACAATACAGCTATGCAGATTTTTTCATTCCTTCTTGCACTCATAATGACCCTTGTGCCTTTTGTAGGCAGAGAAGCAAAGAACCCCGACGAGGTTCTTCTTAATGTATCAATAATTTCAGACACTCATCTTGATGCACGTTTGCCCGGCGGTAAGCTTAACCTTGAATTCGGTCTTCGCGATATGAACAAGTTTGACAACGATGCAATTGTTCATGTCGGTGATATAACAAACTACGGTGACGAGGCTTCTGTCAAGTATTTCTATGATATTATGCGAGACAACTGTGACGCTGAAAACTGGGTTGTTGCAACAGGTAACCACGAAATCGGCCACCCTGAAGAATTTACAAACGAAGAAGCAAGACAGAATTTTATCAAATACCACAACGAATACACAGGTCAGGGCATTGAAAACGCTTACTACAGCGTTGACGTTGACGGCTACACGTTTATCGTGCTTTGCGACCAGAGCGAAGACAACTGGGACAGCTGCGACATTTACGAAGATCAGATAGCTTTCCTTGACGCTGAGCTTGCAAGAGGTACAGCAGAAGGTAAACCTGTTTTCGTTGTTTGTCACGTTCCTGTTGAGGGCGCAAACGGTCAGGATATCATTTACGAAGACGGTGGACTTGACGAATACTCAGACGCTGTAAAAAACACAATGGAAAAGTACAAGAACGTATTTTTCATCAGCGGTCACGTTCACACAGGCATCAACGGCTATGTTTCAAAGGCACTTTTTGACATTTCCTGCGTTGAAACTGAAAACGGCGTAACTTACGTTAACCTTCCCACATACGGTATTGTTAACCGTTACGGTATTCCTTGGAACGGTATGGGATTCCAGATGGAAGTTTACGAAGATGAAGTTATCTTCAGAGCAAGAAAGTTCAACACTTCAAGATGGTACGGCTTCTACGAATTCAACATCGACCTTGTATAATTAAACATAAAAGAAATCGGCTTACAGCAATGATATGCACCCCAAAAGTTAGACACTTTTGGAGGTGCATATTTTTATGTCAAAGAAAGGACAAAAACAAAAAAGATATAGTGCAGAATTTAAAATAGCTGTTATAATGGATATGCGAGAACATCATTTGGGATATAACG
>JAZSID010000095.1:0-19265 GCA_045533625.1 Acutalibacteraceae bacterium
TATGTAAAAGGATTTGATAATATGACAAAACCCCACCTTTAAGGTGGGGTTAAAATTATTCAAGCTCAAATGCGCCTGTATAAAGACTGTAATACTGACCTTTTTGGGCTATTAAATCATCGTGACTTCCACGTTCAATAATTCTGCCCTTATCAAGTACCATTATAACGTCAGAATTCTTAACGGTTGAAAGTCTGTGAGCAATAACAAATACCGTTCTGCCCTTCATAAGAGCATCCATACCCTGCTGAACGATAGCTTCCGTTCTCGTGTCGATTGAGGAAGTTGCTTCATCAAGGATCATTACGGGCGGATCAGCAACCGCACAGCGTGCAATTGAAAGAAGCTGACGCTGACCCTGAGAAAGGTTTGAGCCGTTTGAAGTGAGCATAGTTTCATAGCCTTCGGGAAGACGTGTTATGAAATCGTGCGCATTCGCAAGCTTTGCCGCCGCAATGCATTCTTCGTCCGTCGCATCAAGCTTGCCGTAACGGATGTTTTCCATAACAGTTCCCGTAAAGAGATTTGTTTCCTGCAAAACGATGCCGAGAGAATGGCGGAGATCGTCCTTTTTGATTTTGTTGATGTTGATTCCGTCGTATCTTATCTTACCGTCCGCAACGTCATAGAAGCGGTTGATGAGATTGGTTACGGTTGTTTTACCTGCACCTGTTGCACCGACAAAAGCAACCTTCTGACCCGGCTCCGCGTAGAGGGTCACATCGTGAAGAACAAGCTTTTCGGGAGTGTAGCCGAAATCCATATTTTCCATACGGACGTCACCCATAAGCTTTGTGTAGGTCGTTGTGCCGTTTTGGTGAGGATGCTTCCAAGCCCACATTCCCGTTCTTTCTTCGCATTCGACGATTTTTCCGTCGATTTCCTTTGCGTTTACGAGAGTTACATAACCTTCATCAACCTCAGGCTCTTCGTCCATAAGCTCGAAGATTCTTGCCGCACCTGCAAGAGCCATAATGATGTGGTTGAAATGCTGTGAAATCTGCGTTACGTTCATGGTGAACTGTCTTGTCATATTGATGAACGGAATAACAACTGCAAGACCGAGTGCCTGACCCGAAAGCGAAAGATTATGAACATTCGGAGAAAGAATAAGGATACCGCCGATAAATGCGATAATAACATAGAGGATGTTTCCTATATTACCCATAATAGGCATAAGGATGTTTGCAAAGCTGTGTGCCTTTGACGCTTCGTCAAACAGTCTGTTATTGATTTCGTCAAAGTCTTTGCAGCATTCATCTTCGTGGTTGAAAACCTTGACAACCTTCTGACCACTCATCATTTCTTCAACGAAGCCTTCTGTTTCACCCATCGCCTTCTGCTGACGCAGGAAATATTTTGATGAGTTACCGCCAACGTGCTTTACAACAAACATCATTGCAACAACCGCGCTGAAAACGATGAGAGTCATCCAGACACTCAGATAAAGCATATATGCAACGAGGATTGTTATCGTCAACGCTGACATAATGAGCGACGGTATCGCCTGAGAAACAAGCTGACGGAGAGTATCGATATCGTTTGTGTAGTAGGACATCGTGTCACCGTGAGGATGTGTGTCGAAATATTTTATCGGAAGATTCTGCATCTTCGAAAACATCTTTTTACGAAGAGAATTGAGGAAGCTCTGCGTAACAACAGCCATAATTCTTCCCTGCGTAAACGTTGCGATAATTCCCACCACATAGATTCCTGCCATAACCGCCAGCAAAGAAACTATGCTCTGAGAAGTTTCTGCTGTCCATCCTGCCTGCAGACCTGCTTCAATTCTTGAAACAATCTGATTAAGGAAAAGGCTTGCTGACGTTGATGCAAGAGTTGAGAAAAGAACGCATACGATTGCAACTGCGAGAGGAAGCTTATACTCTTTAAAGAGTATTTTCAGCACTCTTTTAAGAGTACCTTTCTTCGGCTTCGGTCTTTTTCCGTGAGGCATAGGCGGCTGATTCTTTTTATTCTTAGTCATCAAAGTCACCTGCCTTCGTCTGAGTTTCGAACACTTCGCGGTAAATCTCGTTTGTTTCGATGAGTTCATCGTGAGTTCCGACACCGTTTATTGTGCCGTTATCCATTACGATGATTTTATCTGCATCCTGAACGGAAGAAATTCATTGTGCGATGATAATTTTTGTTGTATTTGGAATTTCTTCTCTGAATGCTTTTCTTATAAGAGCATCTGTCTTTGTATCGACTGCACTGGTTGAGTCGTCAAGAACAAGAATCTGAGGCTTTTTAAGCAAAGCTCTTGCAATACAAAGACGCTGTTTCTGACCGCCGGATACATTTGTACCGCCGCGTTCGATCATTGTATTGTAGCCTTCGGGCATAGCGGAAACGAATTCATCAGCCTGAGCAAGCTTGCATGCGTGACGGATTTCTTCATCCGTTGCATCCTTGTTACCCCATCTGAGGTTTTCGCTGACTGTTCCGGAGAAAAGAACGTTTTTCTGCAAAACAACAGAAACTGCATCTCTGAGCGTTCTGACATCATATTCTTTTACGTCGATTCCACCAACTTTGACAGAACCTTCGTTGACATCATACAATCTTGAAATAAGCTGAATGAGTGAAGTTTTGCTGCTACCCGTTGCACCGATAATTCCGACGGTTTCACCTGAATTAATTGTAAGGTTTATATTTTCGAGTGTTTTTCTTTCTGCCGTTGAAGAATATGCGAAGCTTACGTTTTCAAAGCTGATGCTTCCGTCCTTAACCTGCATAACGGGATTTTCGGGATTTTTAATTGTTCCCTCCTCTTCAAGTACTTCAACGATACGGTTTGCCGCAGTAACTGACATTGAAATCATAACAAATATCATTGAGAACATAAGAAGGCTCATAAGAACCTGCATACCGTATGTCATAACCGATGAAAGTCCGCCAACGGTAAGCTCAGTATTACCTGAAGTAATAATAGTCTTTGCGCCCACATAACAGATGAGAATCATTACGACGTAAATCGCCGACTGCATAATGGGGCTTGCAAAAGCAAGAAGCTTATCTGCCTTTGTGAAATTATCACACACTTCATCAGACGCTTTACCAAACTTCTGCTTTTCGTAATCCTCTCTTACAAAGGATTTTACGGCTCTTATACCGCTGATATTTTCCTGTATTGAATTGTTGAGTGCATCGTACTTTCTGAAGATACTCCTGAAAAACGGCATAACCTTTTTCATAATAAATGTAACACCGACGATAAGGAACGGAATTGTTGTAAGGAAAATGAGTGTAAGCTTTTTGCTTATCTGAATCGTCATTATGACAGAGAAAATAATCATCATCGGGCTTCTTACCGCAGTTCTGATTACCATCATAAATGAGTTCTGCACGTTTGTTACGTCAGTTGTAAGTCGTGTTACAAGGCTGGAGGTTGAGAACTTATCAATATTGGAGAAAGAGAAGCTCTGCACCTTATAAAAGAGGTCGTGGCGGAGATTTTTGGCAAATCCGCTTGACGATACAGCACAGAAATGACCGGACAACGCACCGCACAACAATGAAAGGGCTGCAAGTAATACAAGAACACCGCCGTGCTTTGCAATTTCAGATATTGCCGCTTTTGCCTCAATACTGTCAATAAGCTTGGCTGTTATGAAAGGAATCATAACTTCAATAAGAACTTCAAGAGCTATAAAAAACGGACTTAATATTGTCTGCTTTTTATATTCGCGTATACACTTCATAAGTGTTTTTAATGTGTGCATTCTTTTTCCTCCTTTTCGAGATTAGTTTTCATTCTTAAAATAAAATCACATAAAATTTCTTTTTCTTCGTCTGTAAAACCTTTTGTAAGTGTTTCTTCAAGATGACCTATGTCGTTTTCAAAAAGCTTTGAAATTGATTCGGCTTCTTCTGTAAGAACAAGCTTTTTAAGGCGTGCATCGCAGGAAACCCTTTCCCTTCTGACAAGGCCCTTCTGCTCCATAAGGTCAATAACTTTTGAGGCAGTTGAGCGCGTTACGTCAAACTCACGTTCAACATCCTTCTGGAATACATCTTTATCCTTGTTGCATGAAAGAAAAGCAATTATCCAACCGTGTGTGCCCGTTATTGAATCGATCGTTTTTTTGTTCGGGCTGTTTTCAAGAAAACGATGGATTCTGTGCGACAAGCCGCGAAGCTGGGCACTTATGGACTTATCCTTGAGCTTTTGCAAAGCCATCCCTCCGATAATGTTAGATATTCAACAAAGCTTATTATAGCACTTTAACAGTTGGTGTCAATGCTTTCTAAAAAGTTTTTCATTAACAATGTACTGTATTTGTACAAACAAATTAACAGATATATTGAACTTTTTATTTATTGAATAATTTTAACAAAATGTGAACAATAGTATTGCAAAATATATTTTTATGTAGTATAATGGCAAAAAACTATGGAAAGGTAGTAGATTATGAGTAAGAAAGAAAAAGCTCCTAAAGTAAAAAAAGACAAGGCTACTAAAAAGGCCGAGAAATTAGAAAAGAAAGCAGCCAGAAAGGCTCAGAGACAAGAAGACAGAAAGAACCCTGAAATCAAAGCAGCTAACAGAGCTCTTGCTATCAAGTGCATCGCAGCTATCCTTTGCGCAGTTCTCGTATTCTTCAGCTTGTCATCAGCTTTCGAAAAGCTCGCTGAAATGGTTAAAGCTACTGAATCAGTTGCAGTTTCTTCATCAAACTCATCTGTTGGCGGCGGTTCAAGCCTTGACGAAGGTCTCGGCGGTGACAGCCTTGCAGATACAACACCTGATGCAGGTGCAACAGACACAACACCTGACGCAGGTGCAACAGACACAACTCCTGATGCAAACACAGGTGATGCAGGCGCTTCAGATACAACTAAGCCCGCTGACACAGCTGACAAGGGCGGCAAGCCCGCAGACGGCGTTGAAACACTCAACTACTTCAACACAGCTGTTAACAAGGTAAAGACAAGCGCTAAGTCAGTTAATCAGAAGTCAGTTACAAACTATCTTGCTGCTTCCCCCACAGTTCCCAGTGTTCTTAATGCAGTTTATAAGACACTCGGCGGTGACAAGTGGTTGGATGAAACACTCCAAAAGGAATCACAGGGTGCAGCTACATACACAGGTGCAGACATTAAGGCTAAGTTCCCCGTTGAAGGCGAAAGCTATGCAAGCCAGCTCACACCGTCAGACGTTAAGTCAGCTACATGCACAGAGAAAGACGGCATCTACACAATCACAATCGTAACTCTTGATGATGCTAAGTCAACATCATATAAGCACGGTACAGGTCACAACCCGAAGGCTCACAACGTTATCCTTCCCGGTACTATCAACGAAAACATCCCCGGTATTGCAAAGAGCATTACAGGCGATGCAGCAATGAACTATCCTTCATCAACAATCGTTGTTACAGTTGATAAGGCTACAGGTAACGTTCTTACAGCTAACTACGACCTTAAGTGGACAATCAACTTTGAAAAGGCAGGAGCAATCATTCCTCTCGGTACAAGATCAAATTACGAAATCAAGTGGTAAGCTGAATTAAATCGATTATGAGCGACGAGAAATCGTCGCTCTTTTCTTTTGCAAAAAGATTGAAATATGCTTTGGTTTGTTGTATAATCCTTTTTACTAACGTATAAATATAACAAAATCTCGGGAGGTTTTTGAATGTATATTATCAACGTATTAAAATCAATTCTTTTCGGCATTGTTGAGGGTATTACCGAATGGTTACCAATCAGCAGTACGGGACATATGATCCTGCTTGAAAAAATCTGCCATTTTGAAGATGTCAAGCCTGAATTTTTTGAAATGTTCCTTGTAGTTATTCAGCTCGGCGCAATTATGGCTGTTATCGTGATGTTCTGGAACAAACTCTGGCCATTCAAAAAAGTACCCGTTTCGGACACACAGAAAGCTGTAAAGGTACGTATGGCAAGTGTTAACCTCTGGCTGAAGGTGCTTGTAGGCTCAATTCCTGCAGGCGTTCTCGGTCTTCTTTTTGATGACCTTCTTGACAAATATCTTTACAACCACATCACGGTTGCAATCACTCTTATTATTTACGGTGTTCTCTTTATTGTCGTTGAACACATCAACAAAAAAAGACGTCCGCGTGTTAAAAAGCTTACAGAACTGACTTATAAGGATGCTATTCTTATCGGTCTTTTTCAGGCACTTTCGCTCATCCCCGGCACGTCACGTTCGGGCTCAACAATCCTCGGCGGTATATCAATAGGCACATCAAGAACTGTTGCTTCTGAATTCACATTCTTCCTTGCTGTTCCTGCAATGCTCGGCGCTTCGGCACTCAAGCTCCTCAAATTCGGATTTAATTTCTCAGTTATGGAGCTTGTCATTCTCATAAACGGAATGATTGTTGCGTTTGCAGTTTCTTTGCTTTGTATCAGATTCCTTATGAACTTCATCAAGAAGCACAACTTCAATATTTTCGGAATCTACAGAATCATTCTTGGTGCAATAGTCCTTATTGCATATTTTATTGGCAGGTAATTTCTATGAGTATTCTCCGACGTCATATTTTTGAAAATATTCTCAATTGTCGCGATATCGGCGGCTATCCCACTGTACACGGTTCAACCAGATTCGGAAGATTTATCCGATGCGGAATCGTTAACACTCCTGAAGATTGGGAGATTGAAAAGCTGAATATGCTCGGAGTTAAAACAGCGATTGACCTCAGAGGCACTTATGAGGCTGAGGAAACTCCCCTTCATCTTGACCGCCTTGACGGAGCTGACGTTTATAACCTTCCGCTTTTTGAATTCAACGTTGCAACGAATGAAGGAATGGACCTTGACCTTGCAACTACTTACGAAATGATTGTTGACAATTACAAGGAAAATATTGCAAAAATCCTTAATGTTATTGCCGATGCCAAAGAAGGTGTTATCCTTTATAACTGCTTTTTCGGCAAGGACAGAACAGGTATTCTCACAATGCTTTTATTAAGCATTGCCGGTGTTTCAAAAGAAGATATCATCGCTGACTATCAGCAGACCTACACCTATGTAAAAACTTATATAAAAGAGCACAAAGACGTTCTTTGGGATGTCAGCAGCGAGAAGCATTACTCTCTGCCTGAAACTATGGAAACTCTCATTGAAAGAATCGAGGGCAAATACGGTTCTGTTATCAATTATATTCGCTGTACAGGTGTGAGTGATGAATCAATAGAAAAAATCAAAGAAAGACTTTGTCTATAAAAAATGGGAGCCTCGTTGAGGCTCCTGTTTTCTTTTAATATAAAGTTTTTGAAAGAATGAAGCAAATCCAGAGTGCTATTACGAAGAAGCTTTCTGCAGGAATTGCAAGTTTTGTGTAGGGGCATTTCCAACCTTTATCAACAAAAAGGAAGATTGTTCTTGTAACCAAAACCGTTGTTGCGAAGAACAGACCGCCGACGAGTGAATAAACCGGTGTGCCGAGTGCAAGTGTAAGATAAAGAAGAAACGAACCGAGTGCGAAAGAAATTCCGCCGTAGTAAACTCTTATCTCTGTCTTACCTGCGTTATCAACAGGCTTGATTGAAAACGATTCTGCGTTCTTGATAGGCTTTGCGATAAACACAACCGCCATTCCCCAGAAATAACCAATAAGGCAGATAACTGCGACACTTGCAGGAATATTTGAAAAGAATATTTCTTTAATAAAATCCATTTTTATACCTCTATACTTATCATCTGATGAACATTCACTTCGGGGACCGTAAAGCTTACCTTACCGTCCGCATATGTAAAATCGATTTCCTTATTCTGCGGCACGAGAACAACCTTTGAAGGCTTATCGCACTTAACAGAAACATTGATGTTATAAAGCGGAACAATGTCCTCAATAACCTCTGTGTTATCTCCCCTGTTTGTTGTATGAGCAAAGAGAAGATGAACAATCTTTCTGCCGTCCTGTTGCATAAGGGTTGCAACACCGCGGTCAGGCATTGATGTTTCAAGTGTAAGCTCGTCACCAACAAGAAGTTTTATGATGTAATTTACCATTTCCTTCTGGTGGAAATCGCCGTACTTGCCGTAGCCTGCGAATACATCCCAGCCGATATATGCGATATTGCCCTTTATAACTGCTGTCGGGTATGTACAGTCCGTGTTATTCGGTGCGTGCTGATGAGAACAGAATCTGTCGGGTGTTCTGTTGAAATACGGGTCCTGACCGTAAGCAACTACCGTTGCATCAATGTTTTCGAAAAGATGTGACGGTGTGCGCATAAGGTACTCCGTAGTACCGTTTACTGTTTCAAAATCCGGAATATAATAAGTCGGACTGAATTCATTTGCACCCTTGTACTTTATGCCTGTATCGACGCAGAATTCGCCGTTTTCATCAAGTCCCGAAACACCGGAAAGAAGGAGCTTACCGCCGTTTGCAAGGTAGTCATCAACCTTCTTTTTAAGGTTTTCGTCAAATCTCCATGAATCGGGAAGAATAAGCAATTTATACTTATTGAAATCTTCTTCAAGGTCAACGAAATTATAAAGTCGGTGTGTTTCGAAAAGGATTCTGTTTGCACCTACGTCAGGCTTTACGCTGTCAGAATACCAGCTTCCGCCCTGAACTTCGGTTGAAAGCACTGCGATATCCGCAACTGCCTTTGCCCCCTTACACCAGGGTTCTTTTTCCTCAACCTCTTTGTATGCTGCGCCGATAAGTCCGAATGTTGAAGCATTGAGCTGACCGTTCGGATGCATCTGGTCACCGATTGAACAGCCTGCACCTACAGCGAGCGAAAGAGCTGCCTCGTACCGTAAAGCATTCGGGTGCTTGAAGCCGCCGAATTCGCCCCATGACTTGTGGAATTTACCCGTCATACCAAGATAGTCATCGCGGAGTGTTCTTGCATACGAAGCGGACATCGGGAAATGGTCGTAGCTCCAGCCGCCTGTCGGAAGGCTTTCAAGCTCAAGATGAGCCATTGTATCAACAAGGTCACGTCTGCCTTTTGTAAGGTGACCTGAATTCTGAAATATGACTGTTGTGTCACTGTACTTTTTAACAACGCGCTCAACTTCATCGAGATAATGTCTGTAAACCTTTTTTCCGAATGCTCTTGCATCGTCATCGTTGAGATAGTTAAGACCTTCCTTTGCCATATCCGCACGGCATTTTGCACAGTAGCAGACTTTTTCTCCTACGATATCAAGAAAAATCTCACAGGGATTGTAAACCTGCATAACCTCTTCAATTTCTGCAAGAAGCTTATCCAAATAACCTGTGTTAAGGCACAAATTATGATATCTAGCCTCAAAGAAATCTCCGTTTATGTTTCTGTCTTCTTTTTGTCTGTTCAACCATTCAGGATGTGCGATTGCATCCTTTTCGTCATAGCCTGCAGAGATATAAACGGGAGCTTTGACGCCGATTTCAGCACAGGCATCAAGCTGAGCCTTGAGCAAATCGAACTTAAGCGTCGGGTGCATTTCATTCACCTTTGACGGAGGAAATGAATAACCGTGATGACACTTTGAAAATACCGTTATTGAATCAACGTGACCGAGCTTTAATATTCTCTGCCACTCTTCTTTATCGAATTTTTCGCCGACACCGGGAATTGCCGGTGAAGTATGAAAATCAAGATGAACCTGTCTGAATCTGAAATCGCTCATAATAACCTCCTGAAATTTTAACATTACAAGTATAAAAATATAATAATATAAAAAATTTTTCATTTCAATCTTTTTTTCTTTATAATTTTAATATATAATAACATTAAATAAATTCACAGGAGAATTATTATGAATAACAATGCAATGTTCAAGCTCGGCTACGGGCTTTATGTTATCACCGCAAATGTAAACGGAAGTAAAAACGGCTGTATCGTTAACACAGTTATTCAGGTTACAACAACGCCAAACCGAATTGCTGTTACAATCAACAAAGCAAACAAAACTCACGATATGATAGTTGATTCAGGTAAGTTCAATGTATCCGTGCTTTCCGTCAATGCGCCGTTCGATTTATTCAGGCATTTCGGTTTCCAAAGCGGTAAAGCTGTTGATAAATTCGCCGACTTCAGCGAATTTGAAACAGCGGCAAACAAAATTCCTTACATCACACAGGGAAGCTGTGCATTTTTAAGCGCAACGGTTTATTCCTGCGTTGACCTCGGAACCCACACGATGTTTATTGCAAACGTTACTGACGGCGAGATTCTTAACGAAGATGAGCCCGTAACATACAGCTACTATCATCAGAACATCAAGCCGAAGCCGCAGGCTGTTGAAACCAAGGCAGAAAGCGCATACAGATGTAAAATCTGCGGTTATGTACACGAAGGTGATTTGCCTGCAGACTTTATCTGCCCACTTTGCAAACACGGTGCTTCGGACTTTGAGAAAATAAAATAATTATACTTTATTTAACATCAATCAGCTCGTCAACGGTTACTGTTTCAATACCGTCGGCGGCTGATTTTTTTATTGCTTCCTCTGCCGTTTTAATATCCGTTATGAGTACAATATCTCCCTGTGAGAAATCGTCGTCATCCTCTGACCATTGCACAGGCAAAAGACCGATTGCGTAAATGTTTTTGATTATAGCCTCATCACAATCCTTTTCATCGATTCGGATAAAATCTATATTTCTGTCAGTAAGCCTTGCCATTCTTTCAATTCGTGTTGCAAGTCTGTCGTAAAGCTCATTTTTTGAAATGTTTACATCATTTTCAAGTATTCCGATTGAATGGCCTTTTTCAATAATCAGCTTCACCTTTTCGGGACAGGTTTCCTGAAACTCATCACTTATAAAAAATGTTGCCTTCGCTTTTTTGAAAATCTCAAGGTAGGCTTCAACGTCCGTATATTCATAAACATTCACTGTTATTGCAACACTCTCCTTTTCAGTACTGACTGATGTTATCGGCACGTTGCTGTCGCCGTCATTTATTCCGACAGCTATGACGGTTATACCAAGAGAAACAGCAACAGTCAAAGCAATTATGACGTTAAAAACCAATAAAATCCTATTTTTCCTTATAATAATGCACCTCAAATTCCTCACCTCGGCAAATTATATGACGAAAATAGGTGTTAAATTCGAAAATTACTATTGTATTTTTTTTGAATAGTATGTATAATACTATGGTAAAAAGAATGCAGACATATAGCACAATGTATTTTGTTGATAATGTCTGCTGTAAATCCGCACTGTGGGTGCGGTGGAGGAGTTAGGAACATGCTTGGAAAATATGTTCGTATCAAGGTGACTCATCCAATTCATTCTTACAGCAATGAGCAAGGTTTTACTTATGAACTCAACTACGGTGAAGTTGAGGGAGCAAAGCAGTATAATGCACCCGTTAAGGGCGCCTTCATTATGGGTATCAATCACCCTGTACGCAGCTTTGACGGCAGAGTAATCGGAATTGTACATTACAAAGATTGCGCTGAAATTGATTGGATTGTAGCACCTAAGAGTACAAGATTTATCAACATTGATATTATTAAATCAATCGACTTCGCGGTAAGAGACCGTGAACACACACTTGACTGTCTGTATGAACGCTCCTGCGGAGCTGTTGTTTACAGAAACATCGGCGGAATGATAAGATTCCTTCTTATCAAAAACCGTCGCAGTGCACATTGGGGATTCCCGAAAGGTCACGTTGAGCTTGGCGAAACAGACAGCCAGACAGCTTACCGTGAGGTGCTTGAAGAAACAGGAATACATATTAATATCCATCCTGATTTCATCACAAAAAGTCAATATGCAATTCAGGGCAAAGTCGAGAAAAACGTTACTATTTACCTCGCCTCGACTGAGGACACACAGACGATAATCCAGAAAGAAGAAATTGAGGATTACATCTGGCTCGGTTACGAAAAGGCGCTGACCAAACTGCGTTTTGATAACGACAAAACCATTCTTACAAAATCCTATAATTATCTCGTCAAAAATAAAGTTATTACGGAGTGAAAAATATGACTGAACGTTTAGTCGATTTTTTCTTGCAGTTTTTTGGTGAAACTATCCCCGCAGAACTTACGGTTTTTGTTATTTCGCTTATGCCGATTTTGGAGCTTCGTGGCGGACTTATTGCCGCGCGTCTTCTTGAAATGAATGTGTGGAGCGCATTTTTCTTTTGCTTTGTGGGAAATATGCTTCCCATGCCGTTTATTCTTCTTTTCATCCGCAAAATTTTCGATTGGATGAGGAAATGGAAGCACACAGCAAAGATTGTGACAAAAATGGAAGCTAAGGCCGAAAAACATCGAGGTACAATCGAAAAATACGGATTCTGGGGTCTTCTTGTTCTTGTTGCTGTTCCCCTGCCCGGCACCGGTGGTTGGACAGGTGCTCTTGTTGCAGCACTTATGGACATTCGTCTGCGCCGTGCAATACCGGCAATCACTTTGGGGGTTCTTATCGCAGGACTTATCGTCGGCGGAATTTCCTTCGGACTCTTCGGGTAAAAAATATGGAGATACTTCTATGAAGTATCTCCGTTTTTTTATAATATCCATTCATAAAGTATTCCGTACAATTCTCTTAAATGATATGTAGGAACTACCCATATTTCAGTTATGCCCGAAACAGCTCCGCTTTCAAGTCCGAGCGAAGATGCAATACGCTGTGCTCTGTATTCGTGAAAATCGTTGGTAGCAATTGCGATATTGGGATTCAGGTTTTCTCTTTCAATTATTTCTTTTGAAAAGAGAAGATTTTCACGTGTTGAAGTTGATTTGTCTTCTTTATAAAGTCTGTCTGGTGAGATGCCTGCCGCAACAAGATAACGGTACATACACTCGGCTTCGGATATATCTTCATCCTCGCCCTGACCGCCTGAAAGTATGCAGAAGGAATCGGGATTCTTTTCAAGGAACTTTTGCGCAGCCTTAAGCCTTGCGACCATCATTCTGCTCGGACGTTCGCCATAGACACGACACCCGAGAACAACTACTGTTGCGGACGGTTCGGGATCTTTTGCCGCAGCTCCGACCATCAAAGCAGTTTCAACCGTTGCAAGAAGGAACACTGCAACCAATGCAACACAAACTAAATTTGTAATAATCTTTCCCGCTTTTTTACTTCGAATTTTCCTGATTAAATTCAGAACCTTCTCAGAAAAATAAGTCAACAAAAACAACGATTCGAACAGCACTATACCCGTTATATTTCCGATATTCACAATTCCGCTGAAAACAACGGGAATAATAAACCATGTTGCCATTATGTCAAAAAACACAAGCAAGGCTATGCGAAGTTTACGATTCACAAGAGTCACCCGCCTTTTTCTCAACACGGTACATTGACTTATCTGAAGTGTACATCGTAGCTCCTTTTCTTCTGCCGAACCAGACGATGTTTTTTGCAAACGAGTACCAATCCTCAAACACACGGTTTTCTTCAAAGATGAGGCTCACAGCCTGCTTTTTAAGAGGCTTATATTCGCCCGAATAAATACCGTCGAAATAATCCGAGAAATTATAGTTGAGATTCAATTCATCACCGTTTTTATTCGGTCTGCGAAGAACGGCTTTCTGATATTCCTTCAGCTCTTCGAAAATTTCGGAATCAATATCAAGAGAACTGAGAAACGGCGAAATCTCATCTTCAAATTTTTCGTTGTTATACATACACTCGAGGAACATACCCTCTTCAAAGAACCAGACAATATTTCCGAAAACAGGGTTATGATAATTCCAATCGCCCTCAAGAGAATGAGTCAGCCTGTCCTCATAACGTGCGAGGACTTTGCCAAAAACAGTTTCGGGATTGTCCATAGCGAAGCTGAACAGCCTGTCGTAAAATTCACGGTAGCTCATACCCTTTTCATAGTGTGCGTAAATCGCAAAGCACCTTAAAAGACCGAGGCTGTGGAAGCACTGAAGAGTTACTGAAAAAAGATTTGATTTTATCCACATTTCCTTGGTCATTGTGTTAGTACCCATAACTATTTCTGAATATTCAGGCACTTCATCCTGGGTTTCTGCACTGTGGATATGGTTGAATTTAACCTTGTTTGATTTGATTGAATGTTTTTCGATGTATTCTTTGCTTCCCATTATGGAGTTAGGCAAAACTTCACAATGGTAAACGCTGACGGAATTGTGCTGTCCCGCTTCAAGGAGCTTGCAAAGACCGTCACAGAATGAGTCGTAGGTTTCACCCGGCAGACCGAGAATCAGCTCGGAATATGTCGGGATTTTTGCGTGGTTATATTTCTTCACGATATCCGCAAAATGTTCCATCGTGAGATTGCTTCTGTTGACATTTGAAAGCGCTTCTTCACAAAGGCTCTGGTACGCCATCGTTGCACCCTTATCAATATGATATTCATTGAACTTTGAACAGATTTCAAATACGTTATCATCGTTTTCCTTAGCATAGCATGGACGGAAAACATCGGGATATCCCGTTGCCTTTTTAAGCTCAATACAATAATCCGCGACTTCAATATCGCGCCTGAACATACCGAAATTCGCATCAGCGCAGAAGCAGTATTCGATTTTCTTATCCGAAAGCCATCTGAGCTCTGCTTTCACCTTTTCCATCGGGAAAAAGCGCACTTTACTTTTTGCGCTCCAGTCACAGTAGGCACACTTATACGGACAGCCCCTGTTGGTTTCGATTACCGAAAGAAGCTCAACCGTTTCGTTTTCCGCAATCTGGTCAAAAAGTCCCGTAAGATACGGTGACGGATAATCAGAAATATCCTTGCAGGCACTTCTCGGAGTAAGAACAGGCACACCGTTTTTGCGGTATGCAATATTTTCAACGCTGTTTAAATCCTTGCCGTTTGCAAGTGCCATAAGAAGATTATAGAACGGTTCTTCACCCTCACCGAAAATAAGATAATCAATGAAATCGCACTCATCAAGAAGCTCCGCGCTGTCGTTTCTTACGCTGTGACCGCCATAGATAACTGCACAATTGGGATACTTTGCTTTAACCTTTTTTGCAAGAGCTTTATTGAACTCAACATTCCACGCATAGTTTGAAAAAGCAACTACACCCGGATTTTCCATACGTGAGAGAATATCATCTGTCTTCTCTCTTTTATAAAAGAATCCGCCAAGCTCGTAATTCGATTTAAAGTCATCAAACTGTAACGAATATGCCGCTAAACAGCCTGTTGCATAAGGCAAATAAACGGATTTATCGAAAGCAAAGCCTGCCTGAACAAAATATATCTTTTTCACGGCACATCCTCCTTAAAAGCAAAGTCATCGGCTTAATGACTTTGCAATGAAATCTGACCTAAGGTCAGGTGAAATATTGCTTTGCAATATGAAATATCGGCTTTGCCGATATGAAATTTTTGCCTTTTTAAGGCAAAAGATTATAAGTTTTAATACTTTACTTTAAGATTATTCCTCTTTGCCGAATACACGGGCGCATCGTCACGCCTGCCGTACCAAACATATTCCCTTGCATATTCGTCAAATGTCTTAACGGGGTTTTCTTCGGTCACGGTGACGGTATTTCTGCGTTTTTCAAGAGGCTTGTAGCTATTGTTGAGAATAGCATCAAAATAAGATTCAAAATCATAATCAAGCTCAATGTCAAGACTAGTCATATTCATCTTTTTGATTATACCATTCTGGTATTTTATAAGATTATCTGTGATGTCTTCATCGGCTGAATATTTTTTAATATATTCCCTGATTTCACCGTAAAACTTTTCGGGGTTTACTGCACCTTTCATAAAGATGTATTCATCAAAGCCCCACGTGGTTTTTCCGAAGCCTTCAAAAACACTTTTGAAGGAATCCTTACCGTCGATAACGTCGTCAACAAACTGAGCGCATTCTTTGTAAAGCTCACCGCAGAGAGTTTCGGGATTTGCTTTACTCCACTCAATAAGACCTTCGTAAAAATCTTTGTAGCCTATACCCTTTTCGTGGTAAAGGTAAACAGCAATCATCATCGTAAGGCACATCGTGTGAAGTCCCTGAGCGTAGAGAGCAAAAATGTATGATTTCTTCCAGTCTTCAAGATTCATTGAATAGGTAGAAATTATATTGTTGCTATATTCCTTAACGGCATTTTCATCAACAGCAGAATGATGCTGTCTGAATTCCGTACGGCAGACTTCGATTTTATATTTCTCAACCGAGCCCTTACTGCCGAGCTGAGAATTAGGTAAAAACTCGCAGGGATAAACAATAACACTCTTATGCTGACCGCATTCAAACAGAGTTGCTAGACCCTCAGAAAAACTTTCATAGGTTTCGCCGGGAAGCCCGAGAATCAGCTCTGAATAAGCCATAATTCCCCTGTTTGTATACATACGCATAAGATTTTTAAAGTGCTCAAGGCTCATATTTGTTCTGCCAATGTTGTGAAGCACTTCGGTTGATAAAGTCTGAAACGACAGTGTAGGAGATTTGCCGAGTCCTTCGTCAAACATCTTGCAGCTGAGCTTAAAAACGAAATCATCCCTGTTTTTGGTGAAATTCGTTTTAAACTTTTCCGGATAACCTGTTTTCCTCTTTGACTCGATCATAAGATCCGCAATCTCCTCGTCACGGTCAAAAAGGGCAAAATTCGCATCACTGCAATAGATATATTCGATTTTATTTTTTGCCATCCACTCAATTTCAGCCTTCAGTCTTTCCATCGGGAACATACGCACTTTTGACTTAAGCACTCCCCAGTCACAATAAGCGCAACGGTTAGGACAACCGCGGTTTGTTTCCCAGATCACTGAATATTTGATGCTTGTATCTTCAAGGATTTCGTCGAAATAGCCTTCGAGATACGGCGACGGAAAATCTGAAATATCGCAGACAGGTTCAGGATCAGTCGTTACAACCTTACCGTCTTTTCTGAAAGAAAGACCGTTGACATTTTCAAGCGTAGTTCCCTCTAAAAGAGCAAGGAGAAGATTTTTCGTCGGTACTTCACCCTCGCCGTGGGTAAGGAAATCAATATAAGAATATTTCTCCATTTCGTCAGCTGTAGGAGAAATGCTGTGTCCGCCCATAAGGATAAGGCAATCGGGATATTTTTCTTTGATTTTCTGCGCAAGCACCTTGTTGAATTCCATACTCCATACATAGCAGGAAAGACCGACCAAATACGGATTTTCCATTGAATCAACAATTTTTTCAGGCTCGTCACGCATAAAAATGAACTTTTTGAGGCAGTATTCGCTTTTGATTCTCTCGTCTGCCCAGGCATAGGCGGCTATAGTGCCGATTGAATAAGGAAGATAAGCCGACTTTACCCCTGAGCCGAAAACAGAGTTTGTTTGCACGAAATAGACATTTTTCACAGCTGTACTTCCTTTCTGAATTTATAGAAATTGCTTCCTGATTTTCTGCCGTACCAGACTATGAAACGTGCATAGTCCTCCCACGAAAGCGGAAAACCTTTTTTATCAAGAATTATCTTTGTTGCTTTTGGGTCAAGCACTGCATTATTTCCGCCGAGTACAGCTTCAAAATATGCAGAAAAATCGTAATTAAAGCTCTTTTCCTCGCAGGTGATTTCAGGATACATTATCATAAAACGCTGATATTCAATAAGCTCGTCAGCAAAAGATTTATCCTCAATAAAGTGATAAATAAAAGGCTTTATCTCTTCATAAAAACAGTCGCGCTCGTAGACCGTCATAAGGAAAACAAGCTCCTCAAGAGGCCATTCAACACTGCCGAAACGCTCGTCTGCCTGAGTTATTGAAGCATTGTTTCCGATAACTCCGTGAAGCTTACCGTCAACAAGTTTCATTGCCTTGCCTGCAACGGTTTCGCTGTTTTCACAAAGGAAATCCATCAACGCTGAGTAGAAGTCTTTATAGCTTACCAAAAGTGAATTGTAAAGATAAAGCGCAACGAATCTTAACAGACCGAGATGATGGAAGCTCTGCACAAGGTAGGAAAACTTGTTCATCTCAATCCAATCTTCGTTGGTCATTGAATAGGTTTTGGTTACAAGGTGTGAATACTCCGTTACACCGTCGCTTTCCTCTGCCGCGCGGTGAGGCTCGTTGAGGGGCAGCTTTGTTGCGGAGATATCGAATTTTTCCATATAATCTGCATCTGCCATAGTTGAGCAAGGCAGAAGCTCACAGTTATGGATATACAAAGAATAGTGCTGTCCTGCTCTTAAAAGCTCATCTATGCCTGACTTAAGGCTTTCAACCGTTTCACCCGGCAAGCCTAAAATAAGCTCTGTATAGGTCGGAATTCCGCACTCGTTATATTTATTCATAAGCTGAGAAAACGTTTCAACGGGAATATTTTTGCGAAGGACATTTTCTGCCGCTACGGGTGACATAGTCTGGTAAGAAATCGTGACACCCTTACTCATTCCGCTGTCTTCAAATTTTTTGCCTATCCGAAAAACGCGGTTGTTGCTGTTTTTTGCATATGAAGTCTGGAATTTTTTCGGGTATCCCCTCTTCATCCTCGCTTCGACGAGCATATCCGTTATTTCTTCGTCACGTTCGATTATGCCGAAGTTGGAATCCGTACCGCCGCAACCGACAATTTTGTTGTCACAAAGCCAGTCGATTTCCTTCTGAATTCTGTCCATCGGGAAAAGTCTTAATTTTGAAGCAAGACAACCCCAGTCACAGTACGCACAGGAATACGGACAACCGCGGTTTGTTTCAAGCAAAGCGATAAATTCATACTGCGGATAATCGGCTATGATTGAGTCGAAAACACCCTCAAGATACGGTGACGGATAATCGCAGAGAAGAAACGGTGTCTTTTCGGTATCGACACATTCATTATCTTTTCTGTATGAAATGTTTTTAACATCTTTGATTTCCTTTTCACCAACAAAAGAGAGAAGAACATCGCGGAAAGCTTCTTCGCCTTCTCCGTGGATAAGAACATCAATAAAGCCGTATTTTTCAAGCTGAGAATGGCCGTCACGGACATGGTGGCCGCCAAAGATTATTTTACACTCGGGATATTTTTCCTTGACCATTGAGGCGATTTTTTTATTGAATTCATAATTCCATACATAGCATGAAAAGCCCACAACAGCAGGGTCAGAAATTCTTTCCAACGTTTCTTCGGGTGACTTGCGTTCAAAGATAATCTGTTCAAAGGAATAGATATTGTTAATTCGCTCATCCTTCATTGAGAAGGCCTGAAGCATACCGACTGCATAAGGCAGATGGGCACTTCCAGAGTAAGTATAATTAGCCTGCACGAGATATATTTTTTTCTTTTCCAACGCATTCACCTCCCAAAACAACTACTTTCGCATTTTAATGATTTATTATACCATTGACTGATTATAATGTCAAACAAAGGTATTTTTTTCTTGGTCCTGAGAAACATATTTATGGGTGATATTA
>JAZSID010000088.1:0-26689 GCA_045533625.1 Acutalibacteraceae bacterium
CGAAAGCCGACAGTTCTGTTAAAATATCTTGGGAAGATGCTGTCGAGATGCTGTATGACAAGCAACTCGATAACTATATTGATGAAGTTATAAAAGTAATATATTCTGCAGACCAATCAATGAGATATGTTATTCTGAAAGATGATAAGGGTTTGTTTTCTTATGAACTTCAAGCAATATATCCTTATGATGAAACTGACAAAAACTTTGTCAGTTTGCACGACGGTAGCCTGTCGGCTCAATGGGAACCGTTTGCAGACAGAACAGGAATATCTTTCTTTGGTAATCAAGAAGAGTTGTTTGCTCAAATTGAGCATGAGCCTGAGTTCAAGAAGTATTTTATTTAAGCAACGATATTATTCTAAGATAATAATCGTAACTTGTAAATATAAAGGAGACCTGAATCTATGACCTCAGCACTATTGATTTTATTAATCGTTTTTCTTTACAGCCTGCAGACACTTTTCTGCACGTTGTACACAAATAAATACACGGGCAAGCCTGAAAACGCATCACCGGTATTCTGCGTTCTTGAAAGTGTCGCGATTGCCGTATTCACATGGGCGTGGATCGGTTTCAAATTCGAAGTTTCACTTATGACGTTATTCTTCGGTGTGCTGAATGCCGTTGCACTTTTCAGCTACAACACTTCACTTATCAAAGCGAGTTCAAAAGGTTCATATGCATTTATGAACGTTGCGATGCTCTTTGGCGGAATCCTTGTTCCTCTGCTTTACACAACCGTATTTTTAGGTGATACGTTGCATTGGTATCAGTATGCGGCAATTGCCCTTATGCTTGTTTCGTTTGTACTGATGAATTACAAGGAAATCAAGCTTAAGGATACGCCGTGGTTGTATTACGTGTTCTGCGCGTTGCTCTTTATTTCAAACGGTATGTACGGCACATTCCTTAAAATGCAGTCGGACTACGATGTTTCACAGAAGAACGAAATGATTATCCTTACATACGGTATTATGGGTGTCATCGCATTCATTCAGCTTGCGTTCAAAGAGAAAAAGGATACATTAAAAGCATTTAAAATGAACAAAAAGGCAATTCTTCCGTTAGTGCTGTGCCTTGCAAGTGCGGCGCTTGCAATCAATATCCTTGTGCTTGTTATCCCGATGGTCAATACAGCGGTATTGTTCACAGTTGAAAACGGCGGTGTGCTGATTCTTGCGGCTGTTTATTCCTTTGTATTTTTTAAAGAAAAACCGCAGCTTCCGACAATCCTCGGCATTATCCTTGCCGCAGCAAGTATAACCGTATTGAGCATATAAAAAGAAAGAATCCCGAAAATTAAATCGGGATTCTTTATATATATAGAATTATTTAATATCGCTGTAAAACTCATCAATATAATTTTCAATGTCAGCTCTCGTTCCCTTGTACGGTCCGGGAGTTTCCATTTTTATTGAAACGGTAGCTGTTGCATAAAGCAAAGAATGAGCGATTGAATGTGTAAGTCTTTCTGTCATATAAGCGGCAAATGTTGTGTCGCCTCTGCCTGTACGACCTGAAAGATTTCTTGCTCTGATGGGAACGGAATAAAATTCTTTGCCGTCGTAAACGATTACCTCGGTGTTGTGAGTGATAATAACTTCCTTTGCACCCCAGGAATGAAGAAGCTTTGCTGCCTCGTATCTGTCCTCAAGCCCTGTCAGAATTTCAGCCTCAGCCGCATCGGTTTTGAGATAGGTGATGTAGGGGAGTACCTCCATTTTGTCTGCCCAGTCCTCGAAAAACATTGAGTGGTCGTCCGTGTTAACGTGGCGCAAACATGCCTGTACATCAACGGCAACCTTGCCGAGCTTTGAAGCCTCTTTGATCATCTCACTTGAAAAGTCGCCGTAAACAAGACCTGCAAAATGGTAGATATCAGCGCTTATATCCTTCGGGATATCTTCAATACCGAAAGGCGTGCCGACACTTGTGCACATACACTTTCTTCTCTCTTTGTCAGGTGTGAAATACTGGTTATCCATATTCGATGAAGAAGGTGAGAAGATGCAGTAAATATCCTCCTCGGGAATTGTAAGTGCCTTGAGTCTGTCAACGTCAGCTTCGTTGAGCTTTGTCAATGCGGCAACCTTGTGGCCGAGTGCATAGGCAGAGGCAGATGAATATGTAACCGCACCGCCGATGATGTCAGCAGAATTGCCGAGGTGGTCTGTATTGTGGTCAAGCGTGATATGACCTATGATTATTGATTCGTAATGTTTCATTTCTTCACTTCCGATCATTTGATATAGGAATTATAACATATACTGAATATGAATAGCAAGACGAAACGGTACCGGATTTCTCCGATACCGTTTAATTTTAATCTTTATTTAGCGTAATCGCCAACCTGCATCATAAAGTCACCGATCTGTGCACCGAATTCGGGAGCACCGTCCATGATGAGCTTACCTCTCTTTGTGGATTCAAGCATATCGTCTGTTGAAAGAAGAATGCCCAATGCACTCGGAAGAGAGTCGAATCTCATTGTGAAGAACGGCATAGCTCTCTTGTATGTGCCGCGGCCTGAACGGGATTTACCTGCCTTAACGCGAAGGAAAGCAGAAACCTCAGGATAACCGTCAACTGCCCATGCATAGACACGGTCGGGGCTCTTCTTTGCCCAATCCTGAACACCTTCGTGTCCGTGTTTGTTGAGCTGGCTGATGCCTGCTGAAAGAAGATAGAAGAAGCACTTAACTGCGAGCTTCTGAGTTTCCTCATCTGCGGGAGCCTCTGTGATTGTAAGAAGTGAAGACATTTTAAGGAGAACCATCATAAATGCCGCAAACTCCAAAGGTTTTTTAACAACACCCTTCATCTTCGGAAGAGTAGAGGGGCCGATTTTACCCTTGAAAAATGCGTTCATTGTTTCCATACTCTTGAACTCAAGCTCAACATGAGCGTTTGTTGCAACCTTATCGGCGCATACTTTCCACTCACCGTTGTTAACTGTGAAGTGGGTAGCATACTTGCCTTCGGGAGCAGAGGGATCAAGAGCACTTACCTGATAAATACAATGAACCTTCTCGAACTTTTTAGCAAGGCTCGGAACGTCGTTTGCAATAACCTTCAGGAGAGGTAAAGCAGCATTGAGGAAGATTTTATTGGTCAATAAAACTTCGTTTGCCATTTGTAAACCACCCTTTCAATTATACTTCGTCGTCCCAATCGTCGTCTTCTTCGAAGTCCTTGTTCATAGCTTCACGAACAGCATTGATAATACCGTTACAGTCAATACCGAGCATTGACATGATGTCTTCGTGAAGACCGATAGGAGCGAACTGGTCGTTAAGACCAAGACGTGTGAATGCACAACCCTTACCTGCTTCAGCCATAACCTCTGCAACTGCAGAGCCGAGACCGCCGAGGATTGTGTGGTCTTCAACTGTGATGATACGGCGTGTATCCTGGATAGCCTTAAGAACAGCTTCCTTGTCAAGGGGCTTGATTGTGTGCATATCAAGAACGCGAACCTTAAGTCCGTCAGCGTTCTCAAGGAATTTAGCAGCCTGGTAAGCCTGGTATACGCAAGAACCGCAAGCGATAACAGTGATGTCTGTACCGGGGTTAACTTCGATAGCCTTACCTACTTCAAATTTGTACTCCTTGCCGTAATCCTTACCGTAAAGAACACGGTCGAAACCGCGGTTGATACGGATGTAGTACGGGCCGAAGTTTTCGTAAGCAGCCTGAACAGCTTCAGCTGTTTCAACACCGTCTGCAGGGCAGATGAGTGTGATGTTAGGCATTGAACGGATAACTGCCATGTCGCAGATAGCGTGGTGAGTTGAACCTGCCTGGCCGAAAGATGTACCTGAGTGTGTAGCAATAATCTTAGCGTTTACGTTCTGGTAGCAGATAACTGTATGAATCTGGTCAGCAGAACGAAGAGCTGCGAAGATTGAGAAAGTTGAAACGAAAGGAACAAGACCTGCCTTTGCCATACCTGCAGCAATACCGAACATGTTCTGCTCAGCAATACCTACGTTGAAGAAACGGTCAGGGAATTCCTTGCCGAATACGCCGATCTTTGTTGAACCGCCGAGGTCAGCTGTAAGACCAACGATTTCCTTATGCTCACGACCGAGCTCAACGAGAGTCTGGCCGTAAATTTCAGCAGTAGAAAGCTCAGTAGATTCAAGAGCTGTATATGTAAGTCCACCTGCCATAATTAGATGCCCTCCTTTTCTGCACGAGCTTTACGCTTCTCATAATAGTTATCAAGGCTCTTCTTAGCGAGCTCATATTTTTCAGCGTCGATAGCGCCGTAATGCCAATGATAGTCATCAGCCATAAAGTCGATACCTTCACCCTTAACTGTGTTAGCAACGATCATAACCGGTGCGTCAGGCTCGCCGAGTGCGTAATCAATAGCTTCTGAAAGCTCGTTGAGGTTGTGACCGTCAACTTCGATTACGTGGAAGCCGAATGCGCGCCACTTGTCGCAGAAGGGTTCAAGAGGCATAACGTCCTCTGTACGGCCGTCGATCATACACTTGTTACGGTCAACGAAAGAGATAACGTTTGTAGCCTTGAAAGCGTTGATAGCCATAGCTGCTTCCCAGTTTGAACCTTCGTCGCATTCGCCGTCGCCGAGGATACAGTATGTCTTGTAATCCTTGCCGAGAACGCGAGCTGCAAGAGCTGTACCGAGAGCGATTGAAAGGCCGTGGCCGAGAGAACCTGTTGAAGCGTCAACACCGATAACCTTATTTGAGTCAAGGTGGATACCCATCTTTGAGTTTGTAAGGTTGAAAGTCTTGAGCTGTTCGGGATCGTTGAATCCCTTGTCAACAAGAACGGGTGCATAAGCGATACCTGAATGACCCTTTGAAAGGATGAAACGGTCTCTGTCTTCCCAGTTCGGGTCGTCAACCTTAATGTTGAGATACTTGTGATAGAGAATGGTCATCATGTCCATAACGCTCATACCGCCGCCGATGTGACCGCTGCCTGCCCAGAAAGTTGTGTCAAGGCAAAGTCTGCGGAGCTCGTGAGCTTTCTTTTCAAGAGCTAACCATTCTGTCTTGGTTAATGCCATAGGTGCTTCCTCCTAAAAATTTATTTATATAATGTTTAATATTATACAACCGGTTTAATTAAAATGCTTCGGGATGAGCCTTCTTAACAACCTTGAATGCCTCGTCAGCAACTTCGATTGTATGCTTGATGTCAGCATCAGATACTGCATAGTTCATGAAGTGGTTGTGATGGCTGGAGAAGAAGATACCTCTCTTAACGCACTCAGCAATCCATTCCTGATGAAGCATCATTGAGTCATCGTTAGCAATTCGCATATAGAAGAGTGCGGGTTCACCTGAGCAAACGAGGTCGAAACCGTTGTTTGCACCTGCAGCCTTAAGACCGTCAAGAAGCTTGACGCTCTTTTCCTTAAGAACTGTAGGAAGGTCGAGAGCCTTCATCTTGTTGATGTTAGCAATAGCTGCTGCAAACGGAACGGCACTCATCCAGTAAGAACCTGTGTAAGACATGCCTGAAACAGCGTCTTTGAGGAATTCCTTACCACAGAGGCAGGAGATGTTTCAACCGTTAGCGATAGCCTTACAGAAGCAGATAAGGTCAGCTTCGAAGCCGTAGTATGCGTCAGAACCTGCAAGGTCAAGACGGAAGCCGCAACGAACGTCGTCCACGATAAGAACGATGCCCTTTTCTGTACAGAGCTTACGAACCTTCTGCCAATAGCCGTCAGCAGGAGTTACGTTGTCAAAGTAGTTACCGTGAAGGTAAGGTGTTGAGATGAAAGCAGCGATTTCGCCTTCATTCTCTGCAACGAGCTTCTCAAGAGCTTCAAAGTCGTTCCAGTCAACATAGAGGTTGTTTGCAACATCTTCGGGAAGAACGCCCGGATAGTCGATCTTCTGAACAACAGCAGAAACACCGTGATAGAAGCCGTTAACGAAGATGATCTTCTTTCTGTGTGTAGCGTTACGTGCAGCCATGATAGCAAGCTGTGTTGTATCGTTACCGTTCTTTGCAAAGAATGCCCAGTCAGCTGTCTTAACGGTGTCAACCATCAATTCAGCAAGCTCAACCATCTTGTAAGAAGGTGATGTTGTACAGTTACCGATCTTAGCCTGCTCCATAGCAGCCTTATCAACATCAGGATCGTTGTAACCGAGAATATTCGGACCGTATGCGCACATATAGTCGATAAACTTGTTTCCGTCAACGTCCCAGAAATATGCACCCTTAGCCTTTTCTGAGAAGAAAGGCCATGCACTTACGGGAATGAAGTTACCTTCAGCGGGGCCGAGGTGACCGTAAACACCTGAAGGGATTACTTTGGTAGCACGGTTAAAAAGCTCGCGGCTTTTGTCGTACTGATTGATTTTGAAGTTAGCCATAGTTAATTTCCTCCCTTATGCAAGATAAAGTGCAACTCTGTCGAGAATACGGTTGAGGTTATCGATCATATTGATCATACCGTGCATAGCAATTGTGCCTTCACCGATCTGAGCAACAGCGTTAACTTTACCGTCAAAGAGATCGTGAGCAAGCTTCATGCTGCCGAATTCCATAATTGCACGCGGCTCTTCGGGAGCCTGCTTGATTGTAACAAGGTGGCCTTTCTTAGCACGTACGGTTGAAGCCGGACCGCCCTTGATAGACATCTTGATATCGCCGTCAACGATGTGGTCAGCAGAGAACTTACCGATATCGTCGTGGTTACCGATCTGTGAGATCGCAACTGAAATAGTATAGAAGAGGAGAGTAGTGCTGATTCTGAAGAACTCTTCATCCTGAAGATCCTCTTCGCTCGGACGAAGATAAGCTGTGAGAATGTCTGTCAACTTTATGAAAGTATCCAGAAGGAACTTGATGTGAATAAATCCCTTTGAGGGGATGGGTGTAACGGTACCGTCAATCATACCGTTGAACTTTTCGCATGATGAGAAGGGGAGTTTGATATCGCAATCGCTGATACCCTGCTCCATACGGCACTTGCCGTTTTTGAAAGTAAGAGTAGCAGAAGGGCCGTCCTTAACCTCGAAGCCGATAGAAATAGGCTTACGTTCAGCGAGGAGAGCACTTGCCTTGGGGTCAAGCTCGCACAGATTTTCAAGTGTGCCGAGTATAGCATACATATTTATGTACGCCAATGTTTTTGCATCTGTCAAAGTAATTCCTCCTTGTGCTTTAGTGTGCATATTAAACTTACACGAAGCATATTTGCTGTTTTATTGTAACAAAACTAATTATAAAAGTCAAATATATTCATAGATTTTTTGTGCCAAAAAGCTAAAAAAGTTGCAGACATAACCAATATTTTAGTTTTATTTTGTACAAAAGTCACAATTCGTTAATTTAAATTATTAAAGTTACCATATTTGTAGCCGTAAAATCTGCTTTGTACGGTTTTTATTGAAAAACAATATGAGTTTGCATTTAAACAATACGGTTAAGTTTTGCTCAGATTCGGGTTTGTAGAGGTGTTTTAATTTTTTGTAGGGCGTAACACTCATCGACACGCCGTTAAATACAGCAGAATATCGGCACGTCGCAAGCGTCGTGCCCTACAAACATTACTCGAAGCGAGGTTGTAGGGACGGGCGTCCTCGACCGTCCGTTAACTCAGGAGAATATGCAGATGGTCCGGGAGGCCCATCCCTACGCACACAGAGTTAGATTGTGCAAAACCAAAGAACCCGACAAACCCGAATTTAACTAAAAAAACAAGGACGGAAAAACCGTCCTTACTGCTGATATTATTTAAAAAACTTCTGCGATTCGGCTACAGCCATTTTGTCGCACTTTTCATTCTCGGGATGCGATGCATGACCTTTTATCCACTGAATCGTAATCGTATGCTTGTCATTAAGGCTGAGAAGCTCATCCCATAAGTCAGGATTCAAAGCAGGTTTCTTGTCGGCTTTTCTCCAACCGTTTTTCTTCCAGCCTGCAGCCCAGCCCTTTCCGAGACCGTCCGCAACGTATTTCGAATCCGTCCAAAGAGTAACTTCGCAAGGCTCCTTGAGAAGCTTCAATGCTTCAATAACGGCAGTGAGCTCCATACGGTTATTGGTTGTCTGTGCTTCTCCGCCGCTGATTTCTTTGTCTGTACCCTTATATCTTAAAATTGCACCCCAACCGCCCGGTCCGGGGTTGCCTGAACACGCACCGTCTGTAAAAATATCTACCTGCTTCATATTCAGTCCTCCTTGATGACTTAATTCTAACACAAACCGATTTCAAAAACAATGTTTACCGCAAAACTTTTGTACCAATAATATCTGTCAACGGTTGACAATTTGAGGTATTATATTGTATTATATAATGGCATAAAAATGAAAATGGAAAAGTAGCAGATTTTTATACAAAGACTCATTTTGAACTTTACATAAATTCACGGGCGAAATATACGAACAGGAGAATATTTATTTAATGCCGAACAAAGAAAAGACCGAAAAAGGTCAGAAGCAGACGCAGAAAAAACAGCTGAAGAAAAACAAGTATTTCAGCAAGTCAGCTTCTAAAAACAAGACAAAACAGAATAACCAGACTGAAAAGACGAATCAGCAGAAAAAGCAGTCAACCTTCAAAAAATCCAACCCTCAGAAAAACACAAAGGCAGGAAAAAAACAGGTTAATAAAAACAACAGACGAACAAACAAACCTGAAAATATGAAGCCTGTAAGGATAGGATTCCTCGGAGGTATCAACGAAATCGGAAAGAATATCACGGTTTACGAATATGATAACGAAATCATCCTCGTTGACTGCGGTCTTGCTTTCCCTGACCCTGATATGCTCGGTGTCGACCTTGTGCTTCCCGATTTTACGTATCTTGAAAAGAACATCGAAAAAATCAAGGGTATCGTAATCACACACGGTCACGAGGATCATATCGGCGGACTCGCATATATGCTCAAAACCGTGAACATTCCCGTTTACGGTACACGTCTTACAATCGGACTTATCGAAGCAAAGCTTGAAGAACAGCATCTCAAGGGTGCCGTAAAGCTTAATGTCATCAAGCCGGGTGATATAATCAGACTCGGTGGTTTCAGCGTTGAAGCAATTCACGTCAATCATTCAATCCCCGATTCACTCGCCTTTGCCATTGAATGCGGTGCAGGTACAATTGTGCAGATGGGTGACTTCAAAATTGACAGCACTCCCATCGACGGTGATATGATAAACCTTAACCGCTTTGCTGAAATCGGTGCAAAGGGTGTTCTCTGTATGCTCTCCGATTCAACAAATGCAGAGCGTCCCGGCTATACGGAAAGTGAAAAGAAGGTTGGCGAATCCCTCCGTACTCTTTTTGAAAGAGCAGGGCAGAGGCGTATAATCATCGCAACATTCGCTTCAAACGTTCACCGTGTGCAGCAGATTCTTGACCAGGCTCACGCTATGGGAAGAAAGGTTGCGCTTTCAGGCAGAAGCCTTGAAAACGTTGTCGCAATCGGAAGTGAACTCGGTTATCTCAATATCCCTGAAAATACGCTTGTAAGCCTTGATCTTATAAATAAATATCCCGCGGAACAGATGGTTCTCGTAACAACGGGTAGCCAGGGCGAGCCGATGTCTGCACTTTCAAGAATGGCTTTTTCAGGCCACAGGAAGGTTGCGGTCGGTCCGAATGACTGCGTAATCATTTCCGCAACCCCGATTCCGGGTAACGAAAAAACAATCGGCAAGGTTATCAATGAGCTTCTCAAGCTCGGTGCCGATGTCATATACGAAAAAACAAACGGTGTCCACGTTTCTGGTCACGCCTGTCAGGAAGAGCTCAAGCTTATGATGGGTATAATCAAACCGAAGTATTTTATCCCCGTACACGGTGAGCAGAAGCATATAAGAAAGCACGCTCAGCTTGCCGAAAGTATGGGCATACCTTCGGAAAATATCTTTATCGCAGACAACGGTGTTCAGGTTGAAATGAACAAGCTCTGGATGAAAAAGGGCGAAAGCATCCCTGCAGGACAGGTTTTCGTCGACGGTTCAGGTGTCGGCGATGTCGGTGACGTTGTCCTTCGCGACAGAAAAAGACTTGCAGAGGACGGACTTATCGTCGTTGCTGCGGCAATCGACAGCTATTCGGGCTACATCGTGACAGGACCAGACATTCTTACGAGAGGCTTTGTTTATGTAAAGGAATCCGAAGAGCTTATTGACGACGCACGCGAGGTTGCACGTTATGCTATCGAAAACTGTCTTACGAATAATACTCACGACTGGAATACAATCAAATCCGCTGTAAGGGATGAGATTTCACGTTTTGTTTATGAAAGGACAAAGAGGAGTCCCATGATTCTTACGATAATTATGGAGGTGTAAGAATGAAGCTGAAAACGCTGCTTCGCAATTTCCCTGTGTTTGCGGCAGCAGTAGTGCTTGCATTACTGTTTGTTATCATAACGTTTTTTACGGCAAGTAAGTGGCTTGCAATTGTTGAACTTATAATTCTTCTTGCTGTTGTAGCTCTTACGTTTGCGTACTTCGATGTCTTCAATGCAAGAAAGCAGAAGCTTCTCAGCCACATTTCTTCAAACCTCGATTTTATCGGCGGAAAGGCTTCAAATAATTTCCCTCTTCCGATTGCCGTGTGCAAGAATGACGGTGAAATCATCTGGTACAATAACCTTTTTGAAAAATCGGTTGTCGGCTCTAATCCGACGGGTTACAGCGAGCTGACTGCGACATTCAACGAAATGGGAATGGATACTATTCTCAATGCATCCGAAACTGGTGTAATAATCGACACCGACGACAAGCATTTTAAGGTTTATTCCCATAATGCAAAAAAAGGAAACGAAGATGTAGTCGTTCTTTATTTTGTTGATGTAACGAAGTATCTTAAATTAGCTGACGAGTATGTAAAATCCCGCCCGTCAATCCTTATTATGACGATTGACAATATGGCTGAAATTCAGCAGGATTACAGAGAAAGTGACTGTGCGGCGATAAGAAACGGAATCGAAAAGCTTATCGAAACATGGATCAAGGATTACAAATGCTTTATCAGCAAGTTCGGCGATTCAAAATTCTTCGTAGTGGCTGAAAAGCGAGAGCTCGACGATATGATTGAACGTCGTTTTGATTTGCTCGATTCAGTAAGAGAATATACCTATGACGATAAATTCGTCGGCATAACTCTTTCGATCGGTGTCGGTATGGGTGCAACGCTTCCAGACTGTGAGAAGAATGCAAAGCTTGCGCTTGATATGGCTCTCGGCAGAGGCGGCGACCAGGCAGTTGTCAAAAACAAGGATGAATATGAGTTCTTCGGCGGTATTTCAAAGAGCGTTGAAAACACAACGAAGGTCAAGTCACGAACTGTAGCGGCTGCACTGACCGAGCTTATCCGCGGTTGCGACAATCTTTTTATAATGGGACATAGATTCCCTGACTTCGATGCAATCGGTGCGGCAATCGGTGTTGCCAAAATTGCACAGGCTTTTGATAAACCGGCTTATATTGCAACAAACAGAGATAATTCCATGGCAAAGAATCTGCTTGATAAAGCGGACGAAATGGCACCGGGACTTGTTATTTCAATTGACGAAGCAAAGAAGAAAATGGCACAGAGCAAGAAAAATCTGCTTGTTGTTGTCGATACTCATATAACGAAATTTGTCGAAAGTGAAGAGCTTCTTAAAAAGGCAAAGATGGTTGTTGTAATTGACCACCACAGAAAAGCAGTTGACTATATCAAGGATGCCGTGATTTTCTTCCACGATCCGAGTGCTTCTTCAGCCTGTGAAATGGTAACGGAGCTTACGGAATATATTCCGGCAATCACGCAGATCGGCTCATTCACGGCTGATGCGCTTATGTCGGGTATTATGCTTGATACAAAGAATTTCATTCTCAGGGCAGGCACGAAAACCTTTGAAGCTGCGGCTTACCTTAAGGGTCAGGGCGCTGAAACAGTGAGAGTAAAAAAGCTTTTCTCAAACGATATCGAGAATTATCATACCAAGAATAAGATTATCAGCGGTGCAAGGAAATATAAAAACTGTGCTATCGCGATTAACGGCGAAAAGACCGAGGAAATCCGTATGGTAAGCTCGCAGGCAGCTGATGAGCTCCTAAATATAAGCGGAGTTGATGCTTCGTTTGTGGTGTTTGAAATGGACGGTATGGTCTGCATTTCAGCTCGATCTCTCGGCAACGTTAACGTGCAGATTATAATGGAATACTTTGGCGGCGGCGGACATCAGACGATGGCTGCGGCACAGCTTAAGGATACAGATATTGAAAAAGCGGCGGAAAAGCTCCTTGAAAGCATTGACCGCTACAATGAAGAAAACAGCAAGAAATGAGGTAATATACAATGAAAGTTATTTTACAGCAGGATGTAAAGTCACTCGGCAAAAAGGGTGAGCTTGTAAACACATCTGACGGTTATGCAAGAAACTATCTCTTCCCGAGAAATCTTGCAATCGAGGCAAATTCACAGGCAATGACAGAGCTTAAGAACAGAGAAGACTCAAAGAAGCATAAGATTGCCGTTGAAACAGATGCCGCAAAGAAGGCTGCAGCTCAGATTGCAGGAAAGACAATAAAAATCAAGGCAAAGGCAGGCCAGGGTGGCCGTCTTTTCGGCTCGGTTACTTCAAAGGAAATCGCAGAGTGCATCAAAAAAGAGTACTCAATCGATATCGACAAAAGAAAGATAACATCACCCGACATCAAAGCTTTCGGAAGCTATGCAGTAACGGCTAAGCTTTATCAGGGCGTAACTGCTGATTTTACCGTAATGGTAACTGAGGAATAAGAGAGGTAAGACTTATGGAAAGTCTTAATAATTACAACGTAACAGATTCAGTTTTCAGCATTGAGGCGGAGCAGGCTGTGCTTGGTTCACTCCTTGTTGACCCTGCCTGCATGCCGCAGGTGCAGGTGCTTCTGAGTGCAGAGGATTTCTACCTTCCGCAGCATAAGGCAATCTTTACGGCAATGGCTACGATTGAGGCAACGGGCGGTAAAATCGACCCGCTTATCGTGCTCGATATGCTCGTAAAGGACAAGGTTTACGATACAGCAGCAGGCAAGAATTATCTTTTCCAGCTTGCGCAGGTTGTGCCCTCAACCGCAAACGTTGAATCTTACGCTAAAATTGTAAAAGAGAAGTTTTACATACGTTCGCTTATCAATGCATCAAAGGAAACTATTGATGCAGCCGCTTCACAGGAGCAGACAGCGGACGAGCTTCTTGAATCTGCAGAGCAGAAAATATACAACATAAGACAGGGCAGAAAGACAAACGCACCGTCAAAGATCGGCGATATCATCATCAGCGATGTTTATACAACGCTTCAGCATCTTACTTCACCCGACAAGGACCTTTACAAAGGCTATCCGACGGGTTATTCCGATCTTGATAACGTGCTTACAGGTCTTCACAAATCCGACCTTATTCTGATCGGTGCCCGTCCTGCTATGGGTAAAACGAGCTTTGCTTTGAACCTTGCAAGAAATGTTTCCGTAATCGGCAAAAGAAGAGTGCTTATGTTCTCTCTTGAAATGACAAAGGAACAGCTTGCAATGCGTGTTCTTGCAACTGAGGCACGTGTCAATTCCGCAAAAATGAGAACGGGCGAGCTTGATGCCGAGGACTGGCAGAGGCTCGGAATGGCAACCAATGCACTTAGCAATGTTGAGCTTTATTTTGACGATACAAGCTCAATCACTGTGCCTGAAATGAAAGCGCGAATCCGCCGTCTTAAGGGTGTTGAATGTGTAATCATTGACTACCTCGGACTTATCCGTCCTGCAGGAAGAACAGAAAACCGTGTTCAGGCAGTCAGCGAAATAACAAGAGAGTTAAAGCTTATGGCGAAGGATCTTGCGATACCGGTTATCTGTTGCGCACAGCTTTCGCGTGGTACTGAGGGCAGAGGCGGTTCACACCGTCCGCAGCTTGCAGACCTTCGTGAATCGGGTTCAATCGAGCAGGACGCAGATATCGTTATGATGCTTTACAGACCCGATTATTATGCGAGTGAAAAAGAGGATGACGATCAAGAGCAGGATCAGAATCTTGCGAATAAGGTTGAAGTAATCGTTGCAAAGAACCGTCACGGAAGAACGGATACGGTTGAAATGATCTGGGACGGCGATTACACCTTGTTTATGGCTATGGAGAAGCTCAGAAATGATATGTAAAGTCAGGGAAACCATTACCCGTTACGATATGCCCGTTAAAGGAAAAAGGGTGGTTGTCGCTCTTTCGGGCGGTGCCGATTCAATGGCACTTCTTTATGCGCTTTGCTCACTCAGTGATGAGTACGGTATGGCTGTTGAAGCCTGCCATGTTAATCACGGAATAAGAGGCGAGGACGCAGTAAGGGACGAAGAATTCGTTAAAGCAGAGTGTGAAAAACTTGGTGTGGTTCTGCATACTTTTCACTTCGATGTTCCTGCTCTTGCAAAGGAGAGGGGACTCGGGCTTGAGGAATGCGGACGTCAGGTAAGATATGAAGCATTTGAATCTCTCGGTGATTGCCTCATTGCAACGGCGCACACGCTCAGCGACAGATGCGAAACTTTGCTTCTTAACGAAACACGCGGTGCATCGCTTAAAGGGATCTGCTCAATTCCTGCCGTAAGAGGCAATATAATCAGACCGCTTATTGATTGTACACGCGAAGAAATCGAAGAATACTGCAGACTCAATTCAATATCATTTGTAACTGATGATACTAATTTTGACGACGTGTATTCCAGAAACAGAATCCGTCTTAATGTTATTCCTGAGCTTAAGAAAATCAATCCTTCATTTGAAAAGGCTGTTTCAAGGCTTGTTGAATCAGCCAACGAGGATGAAGCTTTCTTCCGTGAAGTGACGGGCAAAGTGGTTGAAAACGCAAAGACGGAGAACGAATACAGTGCGGATATTATCAATGCTCAGCATCCGTCAGTGCGCAAAAGGGTGCTTTATGAAATAATCAGCCGTGAAGCGGATGTGAAACCCGAGCTTGTTCACCTGAAAATGGTCGAAAACATACTTGAAGGCGGAACGGTACAGATTATCGGCGATACTGTAATAAGTGTCCGGAACTCAGTTCTGGTTATCAATCCGCAAACTCAGGAAACCGAAGAATGGGAATATGATTTTTCAAATTTTGAAGTTTCAATCGGGAAAAGGAAAATAAAAGCAACAGTTTTTAATAAAAATGATTTACCGCCGAAACAGTTTGTTCACAAAAACGTGTTAGACTATGATGCGGTCGTAGGGAAATGTGTTCTGCGAAACAGACGCGCAGGGGACAGAATACGCCTTGCGGGAAGCTCCTGCACAAAAACGCTTAAAAAGCTTTTTAATGAAAAACATTTTGAAAACAGAAATTCTCTTATGATTCTTGCTGATGAAAAGGGTATTCTGTGGGTTGAAAAGTCGGGCTGTGCAGACAGAGCGAAAATTACAGAAAAGACAGAGAAAATACTTTTAATTGAAGATGTGGCAGAAGTCTGATTCTGCTGACAGGAGTGAATCATTTGAACAAAAATCCAAACAACAACAAAAACGGAAAGCCGAATAAAAAACGTATTTTTGCTTTCCTGCCGTACATCCTTATTCCTCTTATAATGTTCGGAGCAATCAGCCTTGCAAGCGGCAGTATGGATACCGGCAAGGACAAGGTAGAGTATTACGAGATAATTCAGTACTTTGATGAGGGTAAGGTGGATAAATTCTCGCTTAACCTCAGCAGCGGTACTCTTAAATACACGCTTGTCGGCGAAGATCAGAAACAGATGGAATACCGTGTTCCGAACGTCAATATCTTTGTCAACGACATAAACGAGATTGTCCGTGAGCATAACAAAGAAGCTGCAAAAGAAGATATTATCGAATATGAGTTCATTTCAGGCTCAGCAGGTTCGTGGCTTGTAAATCTTCTTCCGTCACTTCTTACGATGGGACTTCTTGTCGGTCTTTTCTTCTTCATGATGAGAAAGATGAACTCCGCAAGCGGAGATATGAACAGAACTCTCAACTTCGGAAAGATTAATGCGAAGAAGCAGAAGGACGAGAAAGACAAGACAACATTTGACCAGGTTGCAGGTGCGGATGAAGAAAAAGAAGAACTCAGCGAAATGGTTGATTTCCTCAAGAGCCCTGCCAAATTCAATTCGCTCGGCGCAAGAATTCCAAAGGGTGTGCTTCTTGTAGGCCCTCCGGGTACAGGTAAAACTCTTCTTGCAAGGGCTGTCGCAGGCGAGGCTGATGTTCCGTTCTTCTCAATCTCAGGTTCAGACTTCGTTGAAATGTATGTCGGTGTCGGTGCTTCAAGAGTACGTGACCTCTTCAATCAGGCGAAGAAAGAATCTCCGTCAGTAATCTTTATCGATGAAATCGATGCTGTCGGACGTCAGCGTGGCGCAGGTATGGGCGGCGGACACGACGAAAGAGAACAGACTCTTAATCAGCTCCTTGTTGAAATGGACGGTTTCGGCAAAAACGAAGGCGTTATCATAATCGCGGCGACAAACAGACCGGATATCCTTGACCCTGCACTTCTTCGTCCGGGACGCTTTGACCGTCAGGTTACAGTCGGTTATCCCGACGCAAGCGGCAGAGAAGCTATCCTCAAAGTACACTCAAAAGGCAAGCCTTTTGCTCCCGATGTTGACCTTAAGGTTATCGCAAATTCAACGGTAGGTTTTGTCGGCGCAGACCTTGAAAACCTTCTTAACGAGGCGGCTCTCCTTGCTGCAAGAAGAAACAAGAAAGCAATCACAATGGCTGAAATCGAAGAAGCAACACGTAAGGTTGTTATCGGTACGGAGAAGAAATCTCACAAGATGAGTGAGAAGGAAAAGAGAATGACAGCGTTCCACGAAGCAGGTCACGCTGTTGCAAGCTATTATCTTGAATCTCAGGATCCTGTTCACGAAGTTTCAATCATTCCTCGCGGTATGGCGGGCGGTTATACGCTCTACATCCCGACAGAGGATAAGACTTATAAGTACAAGAGTGAAATGCTTGAAGAGCTTGTTTCTCTTCTCGGCGGCCGTGTTGCTGAACAGATTGTCCGCGGCGATGTTTCAACAGGTGCTTCAAACGATATCGAAAGAGCAACAGAAATTGCCAAGAAGATGATTACAAAATACGGCATGAGCGACAGTCTCGGTCCCGTATGCTATGAAGGTCATAACGACCAGGTTTTCCTCGGCAGAGATTACGGACATTCAAAGAATTATTCAGAAGCAACAGCTATGGCTATTGACGAAGAAATCAAGAAGATTGTTTCCGATGCTTATAAGAGAACAGAAGAAATCCTTACTCAGCACAGGGATAAGCTTGACAGCCTTGCAGAATATCTTGTCAAGAACGAAAAAATCGACGGCGAGAAGTTCAGAAAGCTTATGGAAGGTACACTCGAAACAGACGATGAACCCCATACAGTTATGGAAGCTGTTGACGAAGTTAAAACAGATGCTCCTGCAGAGGATACATCCGAAACAGAAGAATAAAAGAAAAATCCGGGTTGATTGAATCAACTCGGATTTTTGTATATGTCTTTTATTCTTGTGCAGATTGGGGAACAATACCGGGGTAGAGAAGGTCGTGTGTACGTTTATTGGTTTCTTCCCAGTCAAGGATAAGAACTTCCATTCCGCCGCGCAAAGCAAGAGGCAATGCATTAAACGGAATAACATCCTCGTGTACGCTCATCTTCAGGTATTTCGGAACGTTTGTCATCTGTTCAATGAGTTCTGCTTTTGTGAAGTTGGTTGTAACAAGCGGAAGGAAAACATCAAGAAGGTCAAAGAGCTGAGAAACTGAAGCCTGTCTTAATTTTACAGCCATCGCATTAAGGATAGCTCTCTGTCGGCCTGTTCTCTTACGGTCAGAGTCGATTGAACGAAGTCTTGCGTAAGCCATTGCTTTTTCGCCGTTAAGCTCATATGTTCCTGCCTTAGCCTTGCCGACGATGATTGAAGCTTCCTGCGCTGTCAGATTGACCGATACGCCGTTAAGAGCATCAACAATACTCTGGAAACCGTCAAAGTTAACCGTGACGTATTTGTCGATGCGGATTTTGTAATTCTTTTCAATCGTTTCAACAAGAAGACTTGCTCCTCCGTAAGCATGAGCAGCATTGAGTCGTTTGTTGCCGTGTCCGGGGATTGCAACGTAAGCCGCACGGGAAAGTGAAACCATATTGATGACATTGTCAATTGTGTTGATTGAAAGAAGAATCATCGAGTCCGAACGTGTAAGATAGTTGTCGTATTTACCGTCCTTGCGGTCACCGTAGTCAGTACCGACAAGAAGAATGTTGTAAATTCTGTCGTCGTACCAGAGTACGTTATCATCAAGGTTTGCACGGATATCGGCATCGGCATCGGCCTGATTTTCAAATTCAAGCGATTCTTCTGCCTCAATAGCAGGGTCAACCTCACCTGTAGCATCGCCGAAGTTCATCTTGTTGAGATAATTATTAAAAATAACAGCGCCCGTACCGAAAACGATCGCAAAGACAAGGAAAAGCGATATAAAGGCGATAAGAATACGTTTTCTTCTCTTTTTCTTTTTTTTCGCTTTTTTATCGTCAAGAATATCTTTTGCGGTAAGTTTGTATTTTTCGCTGTCAGGGTCAATTACCTGATATTTATTTTCATCCATACGGATACCTCCTTAGAACAAAACTATTATAACTTATTCAAAAAAGAAAATCAACATATTGCACATTTTATTGTTTAATTGTATAATATTCCATATATGCTTATCAGAAGGGAAGCAGGCTTATGTCAGAACTCAAAAAAATGATAATTGAACTCTCACAGGCAAACGGTACACCCGGTATGGAGTGGGATATATCCGATAAAATTAAAGAATGTATTCCGTCTTCAATGACGGCTGAAAATGATAAAACAGGAAATGTTGTTGCAACTCTTGAGGGTACGGGCAAAACCTTCCTTCTTGATGCCCATATGGACAGAATCGGTCTTATCGTTACAGCAATAGAAGAGGGCGGTTTCCTCCGTGTTGCAAAATGCGGTGGTATGGACGCGCGTGTCCTTGCTGCTCAGGATGTAACAGTATGGGGCAAAGAACCCGTTTACGGCGTTATTACATCAACACCTCCGCACCTTGTTACGGCAGACGATGCAGGCAAGGCGAAGGATTTTGATGATATACTCGTCGATACGGGACTTACCAAAGAAGAAGCAGAAAAACTCATCTCTCAGGGTGACAGAATTACAGTCAGAACTCCTGTTTCAGAGCTTCTTAACGAAAGAATATCCTGCGCCGCACTTGATGACAGGGCAGGATGTGCTGTGATAATCAGGGCAGCAGAAATTGTTGCAGAATCTGAAAATCCCCCGACAGTAAAACTTCTTTTCTCAGGTCAGGAAGAAACAGGCGGTACAGGTGCCGTTAACGGAAGCTTCCTTCTTGACGCAGACGAGTGCATAAGCGTTGATGTCAGCTTTGCAGATGCTCCCGATATGCCTTCTAAAAAATGCGGCAAACTCGATAAAGGACCGATGATAGGCTTTTCTCCCGTACTTTGTTATGATATCAGCAAGAAGCTTGAAGCAATAGCCAAGGAAAAAGAAATTCCGTATCAGCTTGAGCTTATGAGCGATGCAACGGGTACCAACGCAGACCATATAGCTCTCTCGAAAGGCGGAATAAAAACAGGCCTTGTTTCAATTCCTTTGAGGAATATGCACACTGGCGTTGAAGTGATAAGTGTCAATGACGTTGAAAATTGCGCAAGACTTATTGCAGAATATATTTTAAGGGGTGGACTCGATGCTTGAAACAATTAAAAAACTTTCCTTGCTTGACGGTGTTTCAGGCAGAGAAAATGCCGTAAGAGATTATATTATCAATGAAGTTTCAGCTTATGCAGACAGCATTGAAACAGACCCTCTCGGCAACCTCATAGTTTTCAAAAAAGGTAAGAATGTGCCGAAAAATAAGGTTATGCTTGACGCTCATATGGATGAAGTCGGAATGATGATAACCCATATTAATTCTGACGGTACTCTTGATTTTGACTGTGTCGGCGGTATTGATAAAAGAGTTATGCTCGGCAAACCCGTAACTGTCGGCGAAAATAAAATAAACGGTGTCATTGGTGTAAAAGCAACGCATATGGTACCTGCTGCAGAAAAGCTGAATATGCCTTCGACGATGTATATTGATATCGGCGCAGACACTGCAGAAGAAGCGCAGAAGGTTGTTTCTTTGGGTGACTATGCCTGCTTTAATTCCGAGTTTGTTGAATTCGGCGACGGTTTTATCAAGGGCAGAGCACTCGACGACAGAGCAGGATGTGCAATTCTTATCGATATGATAAAATCTGATCTTCCGTACGATATGTATTTCAATTTTGCGGCAGGTGAGGAAGTAGGCTTCGGAATCGCACAGACAGCTTTTTATAAAGTACAGCCTGATTACGCGATTGTTGTTGAAACAACAACTGCTGCAGACCTTGCAGATGTGCCTGTAAACAAAAAAGTATGCGCACTCGGCAAAGGCGGAGTAATCTCCTTTATGGACAGACGCACGATTTATCCGAAGGAGCTTTTTGATAAGGCATTTGAACTCGCAGAAAAACACGGGATAAAGGCACAGGTTAAGTCTCTTGTTGCAGGCGGTAACAATGCAGGCGTGATTCATAAAACAGCAGGCGGAATAAAGACGATTACAGTTTCTCTTCCTTGTCGTTATCTTCATTCACCGTCCTGTGTGCTTAATAAAGAAGATATAGAAGAAAGTGCAAAACTCATAAGAGTGCTTGCTGAGGAATTTGCAAATGGTTAAAAGCGTTGAAAAAGGCGATAAGGCTTTTCTCTCTTTCTGCGATCGTGACGTTTTCGGCACAAGAATAAAGGCATATTTCAATTGCTATTCAACAGACTATGATTTCGTTAAATTCTGGGTGCAGACAAACGAAAACGGCGATGTTACGGCAGCTATAAGCAGAGTTGACGGAGATATGACCGTCACTGCGGAAAATGCAGATTTTGAAGAGCTTCTTCAGTTTATAAAAATAGTGGGCTTCAGCACAATTCAATGCAACCGTAAAGTTGCAAAGAAATTTACTGCAGAAGAAACTCTTTGGGGATACGTTGTCCGGTTTGAAAACAAAACGGAAAACCGTGAAATTAACATCAAAAAAGACTTTGAACTCAAAGAAATTTACAATATTATCAAAGCCGCAAATCTGACGGGTGTGGGAGATTATCTGCCGTGGCTTTCGGATACGACTTTCCGTATAAACCGCAAAACGGCAGAACCTTTGCTCGCTGAAGTTGACGGCAACTCGGCAGGTTGTGCAATGGTGCTTTTCCGTACGGATAAGGCTGTCTTGCTCGGTGCGGTCGCAACATCTCCCGAATACAGGGGCAGGGGAATCGCAGGTGCGCTTGTAAAGAGGCTGGCAAACGTCGAGCTTGAAAACGGCAGACGAACGGAGCTTCTTTGCAAAAATGACAGTATAGTTGAATTTTATAAATCAATAGGATTTACAGTGAAAGACGAATGGAGTTTAATAACAAATGAAACAAAACTTTTTTAATATAGATCAGAAAGTAAGCGATGCGGCGGAAAAAGCACTTGAGCTTATAAAGCCTCAGTTTACAACTACCGACGAAATTGCGGAATACAATCAGCAGAAGGTGCTTTCTGCTTTTATCAATAACCACGTAAGTGAAAGTATGTTTGCAGAAAGTACGGGTTACGGCTATGGCGACAGGGGACGTGAAGTCATTGACAAGGTCTTCGCTGAAATTGTCGGTGCAGAGGATGCACTCGTGCGCCATAATTTCACCTGCGGTACTCATACTCTTGCTGTTGCACTTTACGGTATGCTTCGTCCTGGCGATATTATGCTTTGCGTAACGGGCACTCCGTACGATACGATTCATTCGGTTATCGGTATAGGCGGCAAGGGTGACGGTTCACTCGCAGATTACGGTATTATCTATAAACAGGTTGATTTAAAGGACGGCAAACCCGACCTTGAAGCAATCAAAGAAGCTGTTACAAAAGAAAAGATTAAGCTTGTTTACATACAGCGTTCAAGAGGCTATTCTCTTCGTCCGAGCCTTTCGTGCGAAGAAATCGGCGAAATCGCAAAGATTGTCAAGGAAAACAGCGAGGCTGATATTATGGTAGATAACTGCTACGGTGAATTTACTCAGACCATTGAACCGACTCAGGTCGGCGCAGATATAATTGCAGGCTCACTTATCAAAAATGCGGGCGGCGGACTTGCTCGAACAGGCGGTTACGTCGCAGGCCGTGCAGACCTTGTTGAAAAGATTTCATACCGCCTCACGACACCGGGTCTCGGCAGGGAAGTCGGCGCAACTCTCGGAATGAGCCGTGAGCTGTTTATGGGTATCTTCTTCGCTCCGCATACGGTAGGCGAGGCAATCAAAGCGGCTTATTTCACAGCGGCACTTTTTGAACAGTTCGGTTTCGGAACAACTCCGACATCAACCGATCCTCGTTTTGATATCGTTCAGAGTGTTCTTCTTCGCAACGAAGAAAATCTTATTGCATTCTGTCAGGGTATGCAGTCAGGCGCACCGATAGATGCGTTTGTAACTCCCGAACCCTGGGATATGCCGGGATATGACAACAAAGTCATTATGGCGGCAGGTGCATTCATAGGCGGAGCTTCAATTGAACTTTCAGCCGATGCACCGTTACGTGAACCCTATGCGGCATGGATGCAGGGCGGACTCAATTTCCACAGCGCAAAAATGGGCATAATGCTCGCGGCGCAGAAAATGGCAGAAAGAGGACTGATTTAATGGCATACAACGGAATAAAGCCTGATGTGCTTTTCCTCGCGGCACAGAACAGATTTGAAAACAGCCGTATGTTTTATGAAGAGCATAAGCAGGAATTGAAGGACGGTTTCACAATCCCGATGAGGCAGATTGCCGAAGAAATCGTTCCGCAGATTTACGATATAGACGATAAGGTGATGACCAATCCTGTCAGAATGGTGTCGCGATTTTTCCGCGATACAAGATATTCAAAGGACAAGCATCTTTACCGCGATAATCTCTGGATAATGTTTATGCGAAACAAACACGAATGGCAGCAGTATCCTTGTATGTGGTTTGAGGTCACTCAGAATTACTGGTCGTACGGAGTTGGTATGTTCTGGGTTGATGCGACTTATCTTGAGCTTTACCGTAAAGCTCTGCTTGAACGTCCGCAGGAGTTTTTGAAGGCTGTTGAGGATGCTGAAAGGGTAGGTGCACTCTATTCTCCCGAGTTTTATAAAAAACCGAAGCCGGGCAATCCCATTCCCGAAATCGAGCCGTATTATCATATTAAAGATATGCATTTTATTGCACAGCGAACGGATTTTGATACGCTTGAAAAAGAAGAACTTATCGACGAATTAAAAGAAATTTATAAAGGCTTTGAGGGCTTATACTTATTCTTAAAATCAATTTCAGATGAAAGGGCGATGTTATGAGTTTAAAGGGTTTCAAAAGCGGTACTGATATAAGAGGTTACGGTGCTGTTGAATATTCAGAAGAAAAACTTTTTCTCAGCGATGCGGTTGTTTCAAAAATAACAGTTGCTTTCGCAGAGTGGCTTTCACAAAGAAACGGTAAGGAGATTTCATCTCTCAAGGTTTCTGTGGGCAGGGATTCCCGCGTTTCGGGACCGCGTATTATCAAAACTGTTGCAGTCACGCTTTCTTCTCTCGGCGTAAGTGTTGAAAACTGCGGACTTGCTTCAACACCTGCAATGTTTATGTCAACTCTTGACCTCGGCTGTGACGGTGCTGTGCAGATAACCGCAAGCCATCACCCGTGGGAGAGAAACGGACTCAAGTTCTTTACTCCTGACGGTGGACTTGAGGGAAGCGATATTGCAACACTTCTTGAAAAAGCTGAAAATATAAACATTGATAATCTTATTGCAGATGCCACCAAGGTGACAGATGTTGATTATATGTCCGATTATGCGGCACATCTTCGCGATATGATAAAGAAAGGTGTCAATGCCGAAAACTATGAAAAACCGCTTGAGGGCTTTAAAATAATCGTCGATGCAGGTAACGGTGTCGGCGGATTCTATGCTGAAAATGTCCTCAAGCCACTTGGTGCAGATACAAACGGCAGTCAGTTCCTTGAGCCTGACGGAATGTTCCCGAATCATATCCCGAATCCCGAGAATGCCGATGCAATGAAATCAATCTGCTCGGCTGTAATTGCAAGCAAGGCAGATTTTGGTATCATCTTCGATACTGATGTTGACCGTGCAGGATGTGTTGACCGTGACGGCGAGGAAATCAACCGTAACCGCCTTGTTGCACTCGCTTCATATATTGCTCTTGAAGGTCACGACAGCGGTGTGATTGTAACAGACTCCGTAACGTCAGACGGCCTTAAGACCTATATTGAATCAATCGGCGGTGAGCATTACCGCTTCAAGAGAGGCTATAAAAACGTTATAAATAAGCAGATTGAGCTTAACAACAACGGCACATTCTGTCCTCTTGCAATCGAAACCTCAGGTCATGCCGCATTCAAGGAGAATTACTACCTTGATGACGGTGCATACCTTATGACAAAAATCGTAATCCTTATCGCAAGGGATAAGACAGGTAATGCTCTTCAGGATATCCTTGCACCTCTTCAGCAGCCTGCAGAGGAAAAGGAATTGCGTTTTGCTATCAATTGCGAAGGTTTCAGGTCATACGGTGAGAACGTTATCGCAGAGCTTGAAAAATATTACAAGGACAGAAAAGGCTGGAAGATTGCCGATGACAACCGTGAGGGTATGCGCATTTCCGCAGACACAGAAAACGGTAACGGCTGGCTTCTTCTCCGCCTTAGCGTCCACGACCCGATTATGCCACTTAATATCGAGAGTAACGAAGAGGGCGGCGTTATGAAAATCGCAAAGGATTTTTACGAGTTCATCAAAAAGTTCGAGCTTCTTGATATTTCACCGATTGAGAAGTTTATAAAAGCTTAATGTGATATGAATAACTTACAGAAACGCAAAAATTTACGTCTCAGAGGATATGATTATTCGACTCCCGGAGCATATTTTATTACGGTATGTACTGAAAACAGAAGGAAGATTTTGGGTAACCTTGTAGGGCACGACGCTTGCGACGTGCCGAAGATTGAGCTATCTTCTTACGGAAAAACACTTGAGAAGCATATCAGACTGATGTCGGAAAAATATGAATATATCAGAATTGACAGGTATGTTATTATGCCCGACCACTTTCATTTGTTACTCAGAATAACCGACAGAAACAGTCAGGAAAACGGCGTGTCGCAAGCGTCACGCCCTACGAAAAGTGAGGTAGCAAAGTTCATTTCATTGTTAAAGCGTTATTGCAATCGTGAATACGGAAACAATATATGGCAGACCTCTTACAATGACCATATCATAAGAAATGAAAAAGACTACCTTGAAGTGATTGAATATATAGGGAATAATCCGCTGAGACTTAAGCTCGGATATTTAAGAAAATGATAAAAGAAGGTTAAAAAATGAAAGCATTTTTCTCAATTTTACTTGCAACGCTTACTGCGATTTTTAATTTCTTCACAACAGACGGCTCAATCCGTCAGCTTATTGACAAAGGAGATATCACAGGCTACAGCGAAACCGTAAAGGCAGATAAGGAAATGCCGACATTATCAACTGATGAAAACGGCGATTTTACAATCCTTCAGTTTGCCGATACCCACTTCACAACCGGTCTTTCCTACAACGATATTTCATTAATGCAGACAATGAAAAATCAGATAGAAGAATATGATCCTGATCTTGTTGTTATGCTTGGTGATATGATTAATGACGGAGAAGCGGGAGCATATAACAAGCAGTATGTTCTTGATACGGTCGGCACTATGTTCGATGAAATGGAACAGTACTGGGCGTATATTCCGGGTAATAATGACGGTTTGGATTACGGTACATCTGAAGATATCGTGGCTTATCTCTCACAGTTTGATTACTGCCTTTGTGCTGATGTTGAAGAAATTTCAGGCGGTGCACAGTATACAATAGACATAAAGAACGGTGAAACCGTTGTTCATTCGCTCGTTTTCCTCGATACAATGGATTATGACGATGAGGACGAAGAACACATCTACGGCTATGTCCACGCTGATCAGGTCAAGTGGTGTGAGGATGCAATAAACGAAAAGCTCGAAAAATACGGTGATATTTCAATGAGTGTGTTTATTCACGAGAATACACCTGCATTTTCCGAAGCAGGCTTGTACGGCGAAGCATATGCGGATGACTATTCAAAGCTTGACGAAATGGAAGAAAAATACAATATTCCGAAGAACAAACCTCTCGATGATGTTTTTGCAAAGGCAGGTTGCATCGGCCTTGTTTCAATGGGGCACGCCCATCCGTCAGAAAACAAGTGCAGCTTCTACAACGGCACATATTACCACGTTGCCGCACAGTCAAAAACAGTCGGTTCTCTTGTCACAATCCATACAGAAGTAGATAACATGAGAGAAATGTATGATTTTGTCAATATAGCGGTATAAATAAAAATCAGATAGAATTAATATGTAACGGCGGGAGTATATGATATGCACCCCAAAAGTTAGACACTTTTGGAGGTGCATATTTTTATGTCAAAGAAAGGACAAAAACAAAAAAGATATAGTGCAGAATTTAAAATAGCTGTTATAATGGATATGCGAGAACATCATTTGGGATATAACG
>JAZSID010000133.1:0-9939 GCA_045533625.1 Acutalibacteraceae bacterium
TGATCAGGAATTATTGAATATGTGCATCCGTGCATCTGCTCAACACCACGGATTTTAATAACGTCAGTACCTGCACCTCTTACGTCTGCGCCCATTGAGTTAAGGAAATTTGCAAGATCAACGATGTGAGGCTCTTTTGCAGCATTTTCGATGATTGTAAGGCCTTTAGCCTTGACTGCTGCAAGCATAAGATTGATTGTAGCACCAACAGAAACAACGTCAAAGTAAACAAGTCCGCCTGTAAGCTCAGGAGCCTCAACATCAATCATAGCATTTTCCTTGAAGCTGACTTCAGAGCCGAGAAGCTGGAAACCCTTGATATGCTGGTCGATGGGTCTTACACCAAAGTTGCATCCGCCGGGCATTGCAACCTTTGCACGGCCAAACCTTGCAAGAAGTGCACCGATAAGGTAGTAAGATGCTCTGAGGTGCTTTGTCATATCGTGAGTTACAACGTATGAATTAATTGTAGATGAATCAATCTCATAAGTCGTATCGTCAATCTTTTTAGTTTTTGCACCAAGCTGATGGAGAATTCTGATCATCATATCAACATCACTGATTGCAGGGATATTTTCAACTCGGCACACGTCCTGTGCGAGAATAACAGCAGGAAGAATAGCGACTGCGGCATTTTTGGCGCCGCTTATCGTGACTTCGCCACGGAGAGGATTTCCGCCATTAATGAAAATCTTATCCATTAAGTACACTCCCAATTCTGATAATCTTAATATATAAACAAGAAAGAAATTTCACATTTTTACCTGAAAACACCAGGTTAAATTACACCTTTGAAATTATAACATTTTTCACTCTCAAGTGCAACATATTTTTTATTTTGTAAAAAATATCCTTTTACACACCAAAAACACAATATATTGCGTTTATTATATATGTATCCATCTGTATATTGTGCCCATATCCTGCTACAGGTATTTTTCTGTCAAAAATTCAGCATATTGTACAAAAAAACTTATAATAAATCAATAAACACAATATATTGACAGCATATACATTAAGAAAACAGGCACACTAATAGTATTATATCAACATTCGATTCATTCATTCTCAGAATCAAAATTTATAAAAAAAGAAGATGCAACAGCATCTTCTTTATTCTTTTCCATATATAATTCTGTCAACTACCCTTTTTGATGCGTTGCCGTCCTGAGTGCCGAAATTATAGAATTTAAAATCAGACATTCTTCGCTGATAAGATTGCGCAACATTGTTGTTGAGCAGATTGAGTAATGTCTGGAAATCCCTTGCAACAGGTCCCGGTACATAAGACTCATAATCCTCATAAAATGACCTGTCCGATACATATTTTTCAAGGTCAAAAGCGTAGAAATAAATCGGTTTTTCAAGGAAAGCAAAATCCATGCAGATTGACGAATAGTCCGTTATCATAATATCTGCAAGTCTTATCAGAGTATTAAGCTTCTTATAATCACCGACATCGGTTGCGCCTGAAAGATCCGAATTTCCTGTTCTTACCTGAGGATGAAGCCTCACAAGTAAACGGTATTCATCCCCGAAGCGTTCATTGAAAGCTCCTATATCCAACGTATCAAGAAGATGCATATCATCCTCTCTGTCGTCGCGGAAGGTCGGTGCGTACAGCACAAGCTTCTTTCCCTTGCATTCAGGAAATTCCTTATCAAAGTCAGCACGAAGTCTTTCCATATTCACTTTTTTAAAAAACTCATCAATTCTCGGAGCTCCAAGTGGAAGTACCTTGTAACGTGAAACACCGAAAGCTTCAGAATAAATATCCGCAACACTCTCTGACGAGCAGACAACATACGAAAGCTTGTTGTTACCCTGAACCTCAAGATTGCGTATTTCTTCAGGCTGGTCAATATGCATACCAAAACGTTTGAATGCACCTTCCGCGTGCCAGAGCTGAGTTATTACCGCATCTCTTTTGAAATTCAATTTTGCCATCGGCATAAAGTTGTCATTCATAAACACATAGTGCGAAGTTGCAAGATGATAAGCTTTTACGGTGAAGAATCTTAACGCCTTCATTATACTTGTAACAAGATTAATAACCGAAGACTTATCAATCTGAAGATCCTTACACGAAATCTTGCATACCCTGAACTCATCGCGTATTATTACTTCGCTCAGCACAGCACCAAGGCTGTCATTAAAGCTCTCGTTATGCGGAGATAAAAAAGAAATCTTATTCTTTTTCATCGGCAGAAAGCGAAAGATATTAAACATAAAAGCATATATGCCGTAAAAAAGATTTTTCATATTAACACGTCCGAAATAAAAGCTCCGTTTTGACCGGAATATCAGAACAGGAGCTTTTAGAAATTACTTTTTATTAACAAGTTCGTCATACTTTGCACAAACTTCATTTACATCGCCCGAAGCGATAATCTCACCTTTTTTAAGGATGATAGCCTTGTTGCAAAGTCGTCTTACCTGATCGGTACTGTGAGAAACAAAGAGTACGGTCACACCCTTATCAAACATTGATCTGACCTTTTCCTCACTCTTTTTGCGGAACTTTGCGTCACCGACAGAAAGAACTTCATCAAGGATAAGCACATCAGGCTCAACTGCAGTTGCAATTGAGAAACCAAGGCGCGCACGCATACCCGAAGAATAATTCTTGATGGGCACATTGATAAAGTCACCAAGTTCGGAAAATTCAACAATCTCATCATACTTGCTTTCGATGAATTTGCGTGAATAACCCATCGTTGCACCGTATAGGAAAATGTTTTCCTTGCCGGAATAGTTCATATCAAAGCCTGCACCAAGCTCAAGCAAGGGAGCAATTACTCCGCTGACTGAAACAGTACCTTTAGTTGGCTTAAGAACGCCCGCAACTGTTTTGAGAAGAGTACTCTTACCTGCACCGTTAAAGCCGAGGATACCGATTCTTTCACCCTTATTTACCGTAAAAGAAACATCCTTGAGCGCCCAGAATTCCGTATAATGAAGTTTCTTTGTGATGAGCTTGATAAAGTATTCTTTGATATTATCAATTTTTTCACTGTTAAGATTAAACAATATGCTGACGTGGTCAACAACAACAGCCGGTTTTGCCATATTAACACCTCATCAGATATGAAGAATAAATTTGTCCTGCTTTTTATAGAAGAAGTAACCGCCGACTACAATTGAGCCGATTGAAAACACTAGAACATATGCAAAGCCTGTCCAGTTCCAATCAAATCCGTTAACAAGAACACAGCTTCTGAACAAGTCTACGATCCAATACAGCGGATTGAGCTTAAGTATATATCCGAACCAGGCTTTTCCGCCAAGGTTAAGGTTGCTGACCTTGTAGAAAACGGGAGTGATATAAAACAAAAGCATACAGAAAACTTCGTAAATATACTCAATATCCTTAAAGAAAACATTGAGAACGCTGAGAATCATACCGCAACCAAGGCTGAGAAGGAACAAAAGAACGATCGGTACAATTATCAGAAGAAATCTCCACGAAAGTACAAGATCCGGATAAACATCATGCTGGAAGATGAAGAAAAATGCAAATACAACCACCAAAACAGTAAGCGAAATAAGGAATGTTACGAAATTTGCAAGAACGTTTGACAACGGATAAACATATTTCGGAACATAAACCTTCTTGATTATTGAAGCACTGTTACGGATTGATCGCATTGCTCTTTTTGTGGACTGAGAGAAGCATTCATAAATAAGACGTCCGCAAAGAACATATACAGGATAGCACACTACACCTGAGCTTGAACTGCCGAAAACGTTGCTGAATATAAGAACAAGCACAATCATCGTGAAAAGCGGCTGAAGGAATGTCCAGAACATACCAAGGAAAGAATTACGGTACTGAAGCTTTATGTTCTTTCTGACAATTTCCTGCACAAGATATCTGTATTTGTATGCATTTTTGAGATAGTTCTTCATCGGAATTTTTTTAGCATTTGCCGTTTTTTCATTCATGTCGCTCACCTCAGATCGTTTTCCATTTCAAGTAATATTTAAGCATTGAGTGAATGTGAATAGCAAGAAGCTTGTAATTATGCTTACTGTCTCTGTTCCATACATGTGAAACAACAGCATCGGGATAATAAACCACGCGTGAAAGCTTTTTTGCTTCGCGGGTAATATCTGCATCTTCAAAATACATAAAATAGCGTTCATCAAAACCGCCGATTTTCTTAAGCACGGATGTCCTGAACATCATAAAACACCCTGTTGCATTTTCAATCTCAGTAGGCTTTGTAAGATCACAGTCAAGCATTGCATATTCCCTGAGGAGCTTTCCCGGTTCCTCACCGCGCAATCTGCTTGCAAAAATATATTTTAAGTGCGGAACTTTTTTGCCTAAAATCTGCTCCTTGCCGTTCGGAAAACAGATTTTCGGAGAAAGAAGACCGATATCTTTATTACACTCAAGATATTCAGCCATCTTCTTAATTGAGTTTTCAATAAGAATAATATCAGGATTGATTACGGCGTGATAATCCGAGTCAATCACTTTAATTGCCTCGTTATGGCCGGCACCGAAGCCTATATTCTTGTCCAGTGCAATCAACTCAACCTGAGGATAGTTTGTTTTTATATGTTCAACAGTTCCGTCTGTCGAATTATTATCGACAACGTACAGTTTAAAATCAATATCCTTTGTAAACTCAAAAAGAGTTTTCAAAGTTGTATCTATGGTTGACATATTGTTGTAAGTAACAATACTGCCTGTAACCATACATCCCATAAGAAACCCTACTTTCTTAACATACACCCGATTATATCAATTCTCCACTTGATTTTCTGAATTAAAGAGCTTCCGCCGCCGGAAACATTTTCAGAATGTCTTCTGTAAAGAATGTACGGGTGGTTTATAAGGAGAACCTTGCCGTATTTTTCTCCCCTGAGTCCAATCCATTGATCGTGCATCGGAATTTTATCAGGGAAAGGCAGAATATGCTCTTTCATTTCTTTCCTGAACGCCATACAGCTTCCCTGATAAGAATTTTTGAGAATATTTTTAAAAACACCCTTACCTGCCGAATTAAGAGCGAACGCCCTTTCTCCCGTAGGGTTAAGGTTGCCGTCGGTTATAAGCGCATCGTGCATTACCACATCGGCACCCTTTTCAAACTCATTCATAACGGCTTCAACCTTACCCTCAAGCCAGACATCATCCTGGTCAGAAAGGAAGATAAAGTCACCTTTTGCGTTATTTATAGCATGTTCAAAATTTTTAATTAATCCAAGACTTCTGCCGTGAATATAATGTACACGTGTGTCTTTTTCGATAATACCGTTCAAAGCAGATCTGGTTTCACCCTGCGGATAATCGTCCGAAATAATCAGCTCGTCGTTATCGCCAATCTGCGAAAGGATTGAACTGACCTGCTCTGCGATATACTTTTCGCCTTTATAAGCGGCAAGAACAACTGAAATCATAATCAGTCAAGAGTCTTCATTGTCGGGAAGAGAAGAACGTCCCTGATAGCTGAAGAATCGGTAAGAAGCATACACATTCTGTCAATACCGAAACCGATACCGCCTGACGGAGGCATACCGTACTCAAGCGCAGTGAGGAAATCCTCGTCCGTTGTGTTTGCTTCGTCATCGCCCTGTGCAAGGAGAGCTTCCTGAGCCTTGAAGCGTTCTCTCTGATCGATCGGATCATTAAGCTCAGAATAAGCATTTGCCATTTCCCAACCGTTCATAAAGAATTCGAAACGCTCAACATAGTTCGGGTCGCTTGGCTTTTTCTTCGTAAGCGGAGAAATTTCGATCGGATGGTCGATAACAAATGTCGGCTGAACGAGATGCTCCTCTGCATATTCTTCAAAGAAGAGAGCAAGAATATCGCCCTTACCGTGACGCTTTTCATATTCGATATGATGCTTGTCCGCAAGAGCACGTGCATCCTCAAGAGTTTCAACTTCGTTCCAGTCAACACCTGAGTATTTCTTAACAGCATCAATCATTGTAATGCGCTCGAAAGGCTTGCCAAGATCCATTTCAATGCCGTTGTAAACAACCTTTGTTGTACCAAGAACCTTCTGTGCAACGTAGCGGTAAAGATTTTCCGTAAGGTCCATCATACCGTTGTAGTCAGTATATGCCTGGTAGAGTTCCATAAGTGTGAACTCAGGGTTATGTCTTGTATCACAGCCTTCGTTACGGAAAACACGACCGATTTCGTAAACTCTTTCCATACCGCCAACGATAAGGCGCTTGAGGTAAAGCTCAAGAGAAATACGGAGCTTGAAATCTTCGTTAAGTGCATTGTGATGTGTCATGAACGGTCTTGCAGCTGCACCGCCTGCGTTGCTTACAAGAATCGGAGTTTCAACTTCGATGAAATTCTCGCCGTCAAGGTACTCACGGATTGCACGAAGGATTGCCGAACGCTTGAAGAATGTATCCTTAACCTCAGGATTAACAATAAGGTCAAGATAACGCTGACGGTATCTTGTGTCTGTATTTGTAAGGCCGTGGAACTTTTCGGGAAGCGGAAGAAGCGACTTTGTAAGAAGTCTGATTTCTTCAGCGTGAACTGAAATCTGTCCTCTGCGTGTACGGAAGACATAGCCCTTAACTTCTACGATATCGCCGATATCCCATTTTTTGAATTCAGCAAAAGCATCCTCACCGATATCATTCATACGGACATAAACCTGCATTCTGCCTGAACGGTCCGTAACGTCGATAAAGTTAGCCTTACCCATATCTCTCCATGTCATAATTCTTCCGCAGATGCATACATTTTCAACCTTAACCATCTCGGGCTTCTCATCATCCGGAAGAAGAGCAACTTCACTTTCAAGCTGCTCAAAACGTGCTGTAACCTCAGCGTTTAATGAATTCTGAGCCGCAAGAGTGATCTGAAACGGATCCTTACCTGCAGCCTGAAGAGCATTGAGCTTTTCTACTCTGATCTGTCTTAATTCGTTGGTATCTTCAACCTTTTCATTAACTGTTTCGTTTATAATTTCTGCCATTTTTTATTCTCCTATCAATAAAAAAGCTTATGGATTCAAGTTTTTAAAAAGTACAAAACGGGCGTAAGACAAACGTCTTCGCCCGGATGTATTATTTAGAAATTTCGAGAACTTCAAAAGAAATGATATTACCGTTAGGCAATGTCACCTTCACGATGTCTCCCACTTTCTTTTCGAGCAAAGCCTTGCCTACTGCTGACTGATCGGAAATAATTCCTTCATCAGGATTAGCCTGAGACTCACCAAGAATCTTATACTCCTCAATCTCGTCAAAATCGATATCACGGATTTTAACTTTTGAGCCAACGTGAATTGCATCAGTTGTGATTGTGCTTTCGTCAAGAATCTTAGCCTTTTTGAGCTCGTTTTCAAGCTGATTTATCTTTGCTTCCATCTTTGCCTGGTCATTAAGAGCTTCATCGTATTCACTGTTTTCTGATAAGTCGCCAAAGGATCTTGCTTCCTTAATTCTTTCGGCAATTTCATCTCTGCCGGTTGTTTTAAGCAGCTCGAGCTCATCAAATTTTTTCTTGTAAGCTTCCGCAGTCAACAAGATTTCCTGTGCCATAAATTTCATCCTTTCAATGCTTGTATTATGGTAAAAATACAAATTCCTACCAATGCACAGCAATGTCAACATTATAATGGATAACAGCCAAAAAGTCAAGACATTTATTCATATCTGAAAATTGCCTGTTTTATAATATGCGTTATCATCAAAAACATTCATAAATACGCATTTTTAAGATTTTGCGGTTGATTTTAAATTTCCGTAATAAGCGCAATTTCAGCCTCAGTAAGCCGTCTGCATTCACCCTCGGGCAAGGTTTCATCGAGGCTTAATTTACCCATCTTTGTTCGTCTGAGCTCAACAACACCGTTACCTGCTGCAGCAAACATCCTTTTTATCTGGTGGTATTTGCCCTCACATATTTTAATTTCAACAAGCGGACTGTCGCCGTCCTCAAGAACCTTAAGCTTTGCAGGAAGACATTCCGTACCGTCCTTGAGAACAATACCGTCAGCCACCGTTCTGAGCTGTTCTTCGGTAACGCTTTCGGCAAGACGCGCCTCGTAGGTTTTCTCAATATGATTTTTCGGCGAAAGTATTCTGTGTGCAAAATCGCCGTCATCCGTTATGAGGACAAATCCCGTCGTTGTCATATCAAGTCTGCCCGCAGGAAAAAGATTTCTCTTTTTAAGCTCATCGGGAACAAGGTCTATAACCGTTTTCTGACTTCTGTCGTTGGTTGCACTCACAACGCCTTTCGGCTTATTGAGCATAAGATAAACAAACTTTTCAACGGCAAATTCTTTTCCGTCAAGGATTACTGAGTTAACATCAGGGTTAATGTGAAAGCCTCTGTCACGTACGGTTACGCCGTCAACCTTCACCAAGCCGTCTTTTATCAGTTGTTGAGCTTGTTTTCTTGTATAACTACCCTGCGAAGAGATAAGTTTATCAAGTCTTTGTTGCATAGTTTCCTCTTTTAATACTTTTCTGTATATTTAAGATTTAACCAACCTTCAATTACATTTTCAGGATCTTCTCTGATCGTAATCTTACCCCAGCCGTTCTTAACTTCACTTACGTAAATAACATCATCTTTGTAAACTGTAGATACAAGTTCATTGTCAGCACCGGGACCTTTTCTGAGGTTCAAAGCGTCAACTGCAACTTTGTAATTACCGCTTGTATACACAACTGTTGTTGTGCTTGTTGTTGACTCAGAGGTTGATTCACTTGTTTTTGAAGTTGAGGATTCAGGTATAGTCGTTGTGGATGTTGAGCTTGAGGATGTTGTCGTAGTTGTTGTTGAGGTCGATGTTGATGTATTTTCCGAACTCGGTTCAGTAATCTGAGGTACAACAGTACCGTCGGATTCATACACCTTCAGCACACCCCACTTGCCCTGAGTTTTAACATAAGCCTTACCGTTTACAACGGGTGTAGCACTATCAAACATAAGCGGAACAAGAATATCTCCGGTTGAAGACAGAATACCGAACTTTTTATTTTTCGTAACGGTTATGCAATCTTCAAAGCTCTCGTAAGGTGTATCCTTACCACCCAAAGCATTGTAACCCCAGACAGCATCGTATTCAAAAGGAATAATTGTGCGTCCGTTAGAGTCAAGATAACCCCACTTACCGTTTGATTCAAAAGCAATAAGACCGTCACAGTAATAACCAGCACCGGTATAAATCATACCCGTAAGGTTAACCTGATTTACAAAAAGACCGAACTTGCCTGTCGGTTCATATGCACCGCCCTGCTTTTTAACGCCTTTGACAGCCTCAGGTAACAACGGAGCAAATGTTTCTTCAGCTATCTTTCCGCTTTGATTGGATACAAACAGCGGTGAATTACCGTCCCAGTAATACTCATACTTTTTGGTATTGTATTGTTTGTAAGCAGAAACCGTTTTAAATGTATCACTGTGGATATAAGTCTGTTTCACAGACTCTTCGTCCTCAATAACAGCAAGATAGTCATCGCCGTCACGGATAGCGAAAATATCGTCATATTTCGGTTCTACAAGGAATTTACCGTTTGAATCAATAAGACCGAGCTTGCCGTCTACCATTATCTTAAAACAGTCAGCGTAGCTTATATCGTAATGATTTGTATTTTCATTGTATCTCGGACATACAAGCGGCTGAATAAGCTGAGCAGATATCGTCGGCTCAACCAACCATTCAGGTGTATAATTCTCGCTCTCATCCGTTACAACCGGAGCTTTCTCTTTCTCCTTTGAACAGGCTGCAAAAGATGTCATAATTAAAATTACGCCCATAACAGCAGCAAGAAGTCTTACTGTAAGTTTAGTTTTCATCGGATCACCTCACAATATTTATTCTATTCTACAATTTTCGACGGATAAAGTCAACAATATATGCAATAAAAGAAAAAGCACGGGTAAAAACCCGTGCTTAAATGTTGAATTAAACTTATGCAAGCTCTGCGAAGTACTTG
>JAZSID010000003.1:0-21155 GCA_045533625.1 Acutalibacteraceae bacterium
CGAACAATGTCTGCTCACGGCAGCTGCACAGAATATGAAAAAGATAGCAATGTGTTGCGGATGATACATTGCTATCTTTTTTCTTTTAACAAAAAACAAACCCTCGAATCGAATTGAAACGAGAGTTTGTCAGCAGTCTGAGAAGCATCATAAAGATGCTTCTCTTTTTTTAGCTATTGTAATTTTTCAGTCTTTCATATTCTTCATCCGTAATTTCAATCACCTTGCCGTGTTTGAATCCGTACGGGAAAGAAAAACCTTCTGTTGCGCGAGTGAAATCTGCATCACCCGGCTTTGCGGAAACGAACGGCACATAACCCATTTTTTCCTTTTCACATCCGAAGAAATCGAGCATAAGGCACCATCTTCCGTCAGGCAAAGTATAAGTCGTCGGACCTTCATATGACCCCGGATTCGGAATTTCTTTGTGCATATACTCTTCAAAGGCTTCATCGTGTTCAAACGGACCGTAGAGATTCTTTGAAGTCGCGTGCATATTCATCGGCGGGTCGGATGAATTCTTATAAAACAGATGATAGGTATCCCCTACCTTTGTGATATGCGAATCGAGGATTTCGTTTTTCTTTGTAAAATAGAGCTTTGGCTCCGTGAAAGATTTAAAATCCTTTGTCGTACTGCAATAAATCGACATATGTGTGAAGTTATCCTCTTTGATGGTTGAGCCCCAATGAATCAGATACTCTTCATTTTCCTCGTCAAAGAAAACTTCGGGCGCCCAAAGACAGCCGAAATCATCCCTGCCGAAATAAATAAATTCCTGCTCTGAAAAATTCACGAGATCATCCGTGCGCCACACACAAAGACGCTTACTTCCTGAGGAATTAACCTTCTTCCAATCGACATTGTAGTTTTCATCCATACGGTAAGCGATACACAGATCGGTTGTGATGATCACAAAACCGCCTGTATGAAGCCTGACAATTTCGATATCACGGCAGCCTTTTTCACTCTTTGTGCTTGTCAGAATCGGGTTGCCGTCGTTGACCTTTTCCCAATTCATTCCGTCACGGCTGATACCAAAATAGACCTGCTCGCCGTCAGGAGTTATTTTTTCTTTAAAATGAACAAACAAATACGGCATAAAATCACCTTTGATTATTTCTTAAGTCTTATAACATTCCAGCTGAAGGGCTTGAGTTCAACCTGAAGAAGTTTACCGTCAAGCTCTGGTACGGGATTGTTGTGCGGTTTAACTTTTACTGCGCCAAATGTGTTTTCGTCTTTTCTATCATAGCCGTCCATTGAAATGAACTCGCAGGGCGTATAGCCTTCGAAATCCATAAGGTTGACATCAAGAATCATACTTTCTTCCTGACTCTTGTTCACGCAGAAAATTGCCATCTCGTCGTGTTCTTCATCATATGTTGCGATTGTTTCAAGATACGGTACATCTGTAAAGTTCTTGCTGTCGTACTTCGGAGAATCAACAAGAGGAAGAAGAGCCGAGCCTCTGCCGAAATTTGAAAGATGCATAAACGGGAAATACGTCGGCTGTTCAAACACACCGCCGCCCGTCTGTGTGAATATAGGAGCGATAACATTTACCAACTGTGCAAGGCAGGCAATCTTCACTCTGTCGCAGTGGCGAAGAAGGGTGATAAGCATTGAACCAACAAGAAGTGCATCTTCAAAATTATAGATATCCTCAAGAAGCTTTGGTGCTACGCTCCATTTTTCAAACTTCGCATTGTTTGAATGATACCATACGTTCCATTCATCGAAAGAAAGATTGATCGTTTTCTTTGAACGCTTTCTTGCCTTTATGTAGTCACAAGTGCAGATAATCGAGTAAATGAAATCCTCAAGTTCCATTGTAAGTGCGAGGAAATCCATCGCATCATCATTGTGATTGCCGTAATACTGATGAAGAGAAACATAATCAATGCTGTCGTATGCGATTTCAAGGGACTCTGCCTCCCATTTGCCGAAAGTGGACATATTTCTGCTTGAGGAGCCGCAGAGAACAGTTTCAATACCCGGTGACGTCCACTTCATAAGCTTTGAAGCCTCAAGAGCAGTTCTGCCGTATTCAACCGCAGTTTTAGCACCCATCTGCCAGGGGCCGTCCATCTCGTTGCCAAGACACCAGAGCTTGATATTGTGCGGATTTTCAACGCCGTGAGAGCGTCTTAAATCTGACCAGTATGTACCTGACGGATGATTACAGTATTCAACAAGGTTGCGAGCTTCATCGGGACCTCTTGTACCGAGATTAACAGCCATCATGCACTCAGTATCGGCTTTTTTACACCAATCGAGGAATTCGTTTGTTCCGAACTCATTAGGCTCAGTTGTACCCCATGCGAGATCAAGCCTTGTCGGTCTTTTTTCAACAGGACCTACACCGTCTTCCCAGTTATAACCTGAAACAAAGTTTCCGCCGGGATAACGTACAACGGGTACGTTAAGCTTTTTGACAAGGTCGATTACATCCCTTCTCAAGCCGTTTTCATCAGCCGTGGGATGACCAGGTTCATATATTCCGCCGTAAACAGCTCTTCCGAGATGCTCGATGAACGAACCGTAAATACGTTTATCTATATCGCCGATTCTGAATTCTTTTGCAAGTGTTATTTTTGCTTTCATACTGCCACCTACTATTGCTTTTTTATTCATATTAACATATTTCAGCTTTAAATCAATAGTTTATCCGTCTTTTATCAAAAAAAGAGACAGGTTTTGCGATACCTATCTCTTTAAAAATCTTATCTTTTAATTCTGCTGAACATTCTGACAGTCGAAAGAAGCATTTTGTAGCTGTGACGCGAAAACAACTCATAAACAAACTGCCATTTCTTCTCAAGGTCAGATTTGACTAAATTCGGCTCGATGAAATTCTGATAGAATTCGTGATCACGGATTTTGCGGAATATTTCAATCTTTTCTTCGTCCGAAAAATTATCCTGTTGTGCTATGAGTTTGACTATGTTAAGAGCAGAGCGAGCAGAGCGCATTGCAAAAACTCTTTTCGTATTTTCGCCGAGGATATCCGTGCCTTCAAGGTAATCTTCCCATATAACCGACCTTACGGCAAAAATACTATTATAAATATTCGGGTCAATTTTATGTGTAAGGCTTTCGGGATTAATTCTGTAATTATAATAACATTCAGGCACAAAGACTATCTTACGTGCATTGAAAACAGGATAGAGCGACTGAAGAAAATCATCGCCGTTTTTGACAAACGAATATTTCGCAGCATCAAGGGTGTCGTTCTGCAGAAGTTCGGTTTTGATAACCTTAATATTGAGCGTATTGAACGCAGAGCCTGTCATCATCGCGGTGTAAAAAGCTTTCTTTTCCTCACCTTCGAAAGTCTTCTTTTCTTTCCAATAGGGTGTTGAAGGTTTTCGGATTCCGTCTACGAGCGCATCCTGATAGAAAAGGAGCACATCACAGCCTTCCTCTTCCAACAACGCATTTACCCTTTCAAGATAGTTGCTGTCGTAGAAATCGTCCGAATCACAGAAAGTGCAAAACTCTCCGTTTGCATTATTTACGGAAAAAACTCTCGTCGCAAATGAGCCTTGGTTTTCATTGTGAAACACGCGGATGCGGCTGTCTTTTGACGCATATTCATCACAGATTGCTCCTGAGGAATCCTTTGAGCCGTCATTGACGAGATTGACTTCAAAATCGGTAAAAGTCTGGTTTAATATTGAATCGATACATTCGCGAAGATATTTCTCCGCATTATAAACGGGCACATTGACCGTAAATCTTACTTTGCTCATATTAAACCTCCTTCCATTTTTCAGGTAATGTAAGCCATGAACCTATAAGTACATCACTTTCCTCCGGGCTGTAATGAGTAAATCCGCTTGCCACAAAAAAAGTCAGCTCTGAAAAATAAAGCTGAGAATCAATTTCGTAAAAGTCAACCCTGACATAAGGAATACCCTCAGAAAGAATTTTTGAATACTCAAGCATTTTCTTGTAATTCACAGGTTTAGGTGGAATTTCATCAAACGCCCTGTATCTGTTATGAGTGAACGGTGCATTTTCCCATTCAGGAGTGAGAAGCGAAAGACGGTCATTTTTCTTTCCTTCAATGTTCCTTGAAACATAAATGTACGTGGGAACTCCGTTGAAACAGCTTATTTTATAATTTACGATGCCCGTTTCTTCATTCTGACTTTCGTCTTTCATATACTTTTCGCATATAATCTTGCGTGGAATATCCCTGTACTGCCACTCGCGTGAAGCGGCTGAATAATCTTCCGCAAGACCTTTGCGAAGCTCGTTTTTAACTTTTTCGACATCAAGCTTTGACTTGTCCTTGCAAATACACAGACCGAGTCCGGAATTATGATTGCATTTAAGTACAAACTGCTCTGGCAACGAATCAAAATCGATATCATCCGGACTGTCCCACACACCAAGCAAAGGCACAAGATGTTCCTCACCGATTTTTTCAGCAATGTACGGGCGGACAGCGTATTTATCTGCCATCATTGTGTAATCCGGACGACGATAGTAGAGTTTAAGCCACTGAAGCTTTTCGTTGAAGGTCTGCGGATTTTCAAGATTAAGCTCTTTACCGAAAATCGCCTTGTATAAGCGTTTAAGATACTTTTCATCAGGCATATCGTTGTACTTGCCCTTTGAAGCAAGTATCCTGAATCGGTAGTCACCGTCAGAAATAAATTTCAATCCTGATTTCAACAGATGTTTTATGTTCATTTAAACCTCCGAAAGAGAGTTATTCGACCTCTTTTTCTTCTTCGTAGGTAAGAAATTCTTTTGTTATATAAATCGGTCTGTTTTTACCCTGCATATATGCTCGAGCAAGGTATTCGCCGATAATGCCGAGGAATACAAGCTGTACACCGCCGACAAGCAAAAGCAAAGTAATTACTGCAATATTATCTGAAAAATCAGCATTGACAGCACCGATAATCAGAGTTATCACGAGGTAAAGAAACGCTGCAACAATCATACCTAAGCCTGCAAAAGTAGACAACTTAAGAGGTGCGGTTGTATATCCGACAATACCCTCAACAGCATAAATAAAGAGTTTTGCAATTGACCACTTGGATTCACCCGCAGCTCTTTGCTGCACTTCGTAGGGAATGTATTTTGTATTAAAGCCGACGAAAGAAAACAAGCCTTTTGAAAAACGGTGGTATTCCGTAAGCTTGACAACTTCATCAACCATCTTACGTCGCATCAACCTGAAATCACTTGCACCCGGGTAAAATTCAACTTCGCTGATTTTGTTAATGAGCTTATAGAAACTACCTTTAAGGAAACTGACACCTTTACCCTCTTTTCTTTCTGCCTGATATGCTGCAACACAATCCACTGAAGAATCACCGTCAAGAATATGTATCATTTCGAGCACAACCTCGGGACGCTGCTGAAGATCCGCATCAATAACACAGGTGTAGTCACCGGTCGCTTTGCAAAGTCCTGCATACATTGCGGCTTCTTTTCCAAAGTTTCTTGAAAAGCTTATCACCTTTACATTGTCGGAAACCTTGTGGATGGCTTTAAGAATTTCTAATGTCTTATCTTTGCTTCCGTCATTGACGAAAACAAACTCATAGCTTTCTACTTTATCTTCAAAAACTCTTTTGGTTTCCTTGTAAAAATCATAAATTACATCTTCTTCATTATAACAAGGAACAACGAGTGATAATTTCATATTATTCTTCACTCCTTAATTCTTTAAAATATCTCTCAAGCGCATCCTGCCATGTAGGCAAACGCTTTATTCCTGCCCTGTCAAGACATACTTTTGAAAGTCTTGAATTGAGAGGTCTTTCTGCCTTTGCAGGGTACTCACTTGACGGTATCGGCTTTATTTCACACTTTCTTTCGCCGAGCTTCATAATTTCCGTAGCAAATTCTGCCCACGAACAATAGTTTTCGTTTGTCCCGTGATATATACCGTACTTATCCGTAACAATAAGATCGCAGATAAGGCAGGCAAGGTCAGGAGTATACGTAGGCGATCCAATCTGGTCATCAACTACACTAAGAACGTCACGCTCCGCACCGAGACGAAGCATTGTTTTCACAAAATTGTTTCCGTTGATGCCGAAAACCCAGGAAGTGCGGACTATAAAATACCTGTCAAGATGTTTTCTGACAGCATTTTCACCCTCAAGCTTTGTTCTGCCGTACACACTCTTCGGGTCCGTTTCATCCGTTGTTTCAAACGGAGTTTCACCTTTTCCGCCGTAAACATAATCCGTACTTACATAAAGCATCTTCGCACCAAGCTCTTTGCAGGCTATTGCAAGATTTTCGCTTCCGTTTACATTTACCTTGTGACAGGTTTCTTCGTCATCCTCTGCCCTGTCCACAGCCGTGTACGCGGCACAGTGCACAACAACATCCGGATTATACGCCTTTAAATATTCTGATGTCGCAGTTCTGTCTGTGATGTCAAAATCTGCAATATCAACTCCCTTACACTCAATATTTCGGGAATTCAGCTCTTTAACGACATCATAGCCTAACTGACCGTTAACGCCTGTTACAAGTACTTTCATAAAATACTCCTGAAATCAATATGTAAAATCAACATCGCTGTCCTTAAGAAGCGGTGCATTCATATCTTTTTGTGAAAGAATCGGATTTTCAATTCCCCATTCAACGCCAAGTGCCGGGTCATCAAACCTTACACTTCTGTCATCTGCAGGTGAATAGAATTCATCGACCTTATACATTACTTCGACATCATCCGTCAGAGTGACAAATCCGTGAAGACATCCTTTCGGGATAAGGAAAGATTTCTTATTTTCGCCTGAAAGTTCAACCGATTCCCACTGCATATATGTAGGTGAGCCTTCTCTTATATCTACTGCAACGTCGAGAATTTTTCCTCTGATGCAGGTAATGAGTTTAGTCTGTGCCGTAGGGTTCAGCTGACAGTGAAGTCCTCTTAAAGTACCCTTTTCCGCTGAAAACGAACGGTTATCCTGCACGAAATCAATATCTATACCCACTTCGGCAAGCTTCTTTTTGGAGTAAGACTCCATAAACCAACCTCTGTTGTCGCCGAAAACATCGGGTTCAATAATTATCGCACCGTCAACCTTTGTATTGATTGCTTTCATAGATTTACCTCTTAACCGTTAGTGGGGTTCTCTTTGCCCCATCTCGGACGTTCGCCCGATTCTGAATACATAATCTTACCCTCAGCAACCTTGAGAAGGTGCTGACCGTAAGCGGATTTACCGTACTTCTTTGCTGATTCGAGAAGAGCTTTCTTTGAAATCCAACGCATATTATATGCAATTTCTTCGGGTGCTGAAATTTTGATACCCTGAAGTTTTTCAACAGTTTTAATGAAATTGCAGGCATCAGTAAGTGCATCAACAGTACCTGTATCAAGCCATGCAAAGCCACGTCCCATAAGCTTGATATCAAGTGCACCGTTATCAAGATAAATCTGATTTATGTCGGTGATTTCAAGCTCGCCTCTTGCTGAAGGCTTGAGGTTCTTTGCATATTCAACAACTTTGTTATCATAGAAATAAAGACCTGTAACAGCATAGTTAGACTTCGGCTCTGCAGGCTTTTCCACGATGGAAACTGGCTTTCCTTCCTTGTCAAATTCAACAACACCGAATTGCTCGGGATTATCAACGTAATATCCGAAAATTGTCGCTCTGTTCTTATTTTTTGCAGCCTGTCTGAGCATATGGCCAAGACCGCTGCCGTAGAAAATATTGTCACCGAGAACCATCGCAACGCTGTCTTTACCGATGAACTCTTCGCCGATGATAAAGGCCTGAGCAAGACCGTCGGGGCTTTCCTGCACAGCATATGAAAGCTTGAGTCCGAACTGTGAACCGTCCCCGAGAAGTGTTTTGAATTTCGGTGTATCGTCGGGAGTTGAGATGATAAGAATCTCTCTGATTCCTGCAAGCATAAGCGTTGACAGCGGATAATATATCATCGGTTTATCATAAACCGGAAGAAGCTGCTTACTGGTTACCATTGTTAACGGATAAAGTCTTGTGCCGGAACCGCCGGCAAGAATAATACCTTTCATTCGCTTTTACCTCCGTTGTTTTTACACTTTGAATATTGTACCGCCGTGGCAGTCGATTCCGACTATCAGCGGGAAGTTTTTTATTTCAATACGTTTTACGGACTCGCATCCGAGATCAAAAAACGCGATTTCTTCACATTTTTCAACACATTTCGCAGCAAGCGCGCCTGCACCGCCGATTGCACAAAGATAAACTGCACCGTTTCTGCATATTGCATCACAGACAGCCTTGTCACGTTCACCCTTGCCTATCATAGCTGACAGACCTCTGTCAAGCAAAGTCGGCGCAAAAGGATCCATTCTGCCCGATGTTGTCGGTCCGCAGGAGCCGATCGCCATACCTTCGGGAGCAGGAGTCGGTCCGGCATAATAAATACATCCGCCGTCAAGCTCAAACGGAAGCTCCTCGCCCGATTCAATAAGACTCATCAGTCTTTTGTGGGCGGCATCGCGGGATGTATACACCGTACCTGAAAGAATAACTCTGTCCCCTGCGTGAAGCGTTGCTGCTTTCTCTTTCAGTTCAGCTGTATCAAGAAAAATTTCTGCCATTATTTTAACTCCTTGAGAAGCTTTTTGAGCAGTTTCTTTGCATCTTCAGGCTTCGTTTTATCGTTGTTTTCGAGTTTTTCGATTACTTTATTGATTCGCTTCTGTGCATCGTTAAGCTTATCCTCTGCTGCACCGACTAATTTCTTTGCCGTTTCGGACGCTGTTTCAACGAGTTCATCACACATTCTGACAGTTTCTGAAACATATTCCGTGCCGTCCTCGTTCTGTTCTGCAGGCATATTTCTAAGCTGATCGTTTTCAGTGCGGAGTTTTGCAAGCTGTGTCTGCAATTCAGAAACCGTTTTTTCGTTCTCTTTTATATCCTTACGCAACTGTTCAACCTGAATTTCTCTGTCTTCAAGATCACGGGTAAGTTTTGCGTTTGATTTTTCTTTTTCATCAAGAAGAACCTTGTACTTCTGCTGAGTTGCCTTGAGTTGATGAATGTAACTGATTACTTCAACTCTGTCAAAGCCCCCGAACGGAGTCTTTTTAAATAAAACATCTTCCTTCAAAGCAAAATCTCCTTTATTATTTGTTGACGTAATAAATCGCCGTAACGTCGCTTTGTGTCTGCTGAACACCGTTTTCAGGTGAATAAGTGTACATATCACCTGAGCTGTAAGTGTCATAAGCACCTACATTCTTGATATAAGCGATGTTTTTTCCGTTGTATACGAAATTATTAAGGCTGACGTCCTTATCAATTTCAGTGTACTTACCTTTTTCAAAAACTGCGACACTCATAAGCTCTGTATCAGCCTGCTGCCCTGAAAGAATAAGCACATAATCATCCTCAATGACAAAATAATCGTAAAGATTATCCGCAAGGTGCTCTATTCCACCGCTTACTGAATATCTGTAAAGCGAAGTGATTCCCGCTTCATCTTGCTTTGTGTAATAAACATATCCGTTCTTATACTCAAAACCTGAAACATCGCTGTCCACAAGTTCGGCATTAAGGACTTCTTTTTGTGTGATTTCGTTATAGTAAAGCTTTCCGCCTGACACGGCAAAAACATAATCCTTTGAACCGAACACGAACTTTGCCCTGCTGAGATTGTACTTTTCGAACTCAAGCTCTGTAACCTTTGAAGAATCATACCAAGCGTAGATAGATTCATCGGAAAGACCGTCATTACTGCTCACCGTATCAACAACATAATCGGCCGCTGCAGTTGCATTTTCTTCCTTTGCAAGCTTAACAAGCTCATCCATTTCAATTATTTCTTCAACCTGAAGCACTGACTTTGCATACAAAATCCTCGGCATACCCTCTGTTGAATAGCAGAGAATGCTGTCAAGCATAACACCCGAAGCAAGCTCTTTTGACTTACCGTTATACACAAAGCACGAATAAGTCTTATCCATCGCAAGACCAAGATCAATGCTGTCAAGTTCCTCTCTGATGCTGTCTCTGAGAAGCTTTGCATCGTAAACTTTTTTAGCGGCATTGTAAGCATTATAATCAACAACGTAGCGGTCAAAAATGAAACCTACGTTCTTCATATAATCGCCTTCTGACGGGCGTTCAAGGGTCGCATCCTTTTCGTAATAAGGATCGTTTATGAAATCTCTCCAATCAACTGAAGACGTATTCTTTTTGAAATAATAAAGATTACCGTTGACAGAATAGTCATTGATATAAACTTCGCTGACATCCTCACAAATTGCTGTCGGCATTTCAAAACCTTTAACGCTGAAAACATCAACATCGGTTTTATTTCCTGTTTCGACAGTATAAAGAACCTCAAATCCGTCCTCTGAATCATAGAACGAAACATGGCTTATTTTACTTGCTACGTTCTGTGAATCTTCACCGATTCGTTTTCTGTGAAGCGAATAAATAGAGCTGATGCGTCGTGTAAAATAGATAACATCACCATTACCGGGAAGAAAAACTTCCTCAACGTTTGTTGAAACGAGCTCGGTTGTTCCTTCATGTGCATCGTAAATATAATAATTTTTTAATCCTTCTTCAGTCTTGCTGTAACACAAAAAGCGTCCGTCCGAATTGATTGTCCATCCCTCATCGACACCACGATCGACATAAGAGCCTTCTTTATTGAGCGAATCTTTTTTGCTTACATTTACAACTTTTATATCAAACTTTCCTGTTTTTGACGCTGTGCTTGTGCTGTAATAAAGCATCATTCCGTCTTTTGAAAGCTTTATTTCTTCAGCTTCGGGCAAGGAATAAACCTTTGAGTTCTGAAGAACCAGCTCGTTTTTTCCGTCCGCCATATAGACAGACTGTACAGGTGAAGTGTTCGTACCGCTTCTTATCGCAATTGCGACAGCACCTGCAATAACCGATACAACTATCACAATACTGAGTGCGGCAACAATCAGCTTTTTAAGCTTCTTGTTTAATTTTATTTTTTTATTCAAAACCGGTAAAAACGGTATTTTTTTCTTTTTTAAATCAGTTTTCTGACCATCAGTCCTGTCGTCAGAATATTCCGAAATATCATAATCAGGGACTGAAACGTCCTCGACGGGCTGTATATCGCCCGAAAAATTCATAGTGTCATAAATTGGCAAAAGCTCAGACTCATCCACAGCCCGAGCATCATCGTTATATTCGTTATTGTAAATATTGAGTTCTTCTTTGTTTTTCATTTTATCTACACCTCAGGTTGAATAAAACGAACGGATATTTTTTCAACCTGACTGCTCCGCCGAAAGCGGAACAGTCAGATAGTAAAAGCTTATTTCATTGAAATTGCTTTCTTTGCCTTTTCAACGATATTTGAAGCGCAAAGACCGTAAATCTTAAGCATTTCAACTGCAGGACCTGATGCGCCGAACTTATCCTCAACACCGACCTTAACAACAGGTACGGGATATTCTTCGCATACAACTTCTGCAACAGCTGAACCGAGGCCGCCGATTACATTATGCTCTTCAGCAGTAACAAGTGCGCCTGTTTCCTTCGCTGCCTTGAGGATGATATCCTTATCAATAGGCTTGATTGTGTGGATATTGATAACTCTTGCGGAGATACCCTCTTCCTTGAGCATATCCTTTGCAATCATAGCTTCGTTTACCATAAGGCCTGTTGCGATGATTGTAACGTCATTGCCGTCTGCCATTTCGATACCCTTGCCGATTTCGAAATTATAATTATCAGGATCGTTGAATCTTGGCACTGCGAGTCTGCCGAATCGAAGGTAAACGGGGCCTTCATACTCTGCTGCAGCAAGAACAGCCGCACGAGCTTCAACGTCGTCTGCAGGGTTGATGATAACCATACCCGGAATTGTTCTCATAAGTGCGATATCTTCACAGCACTGATGGCTTGCACCGTCTTCACCAACAGAAATACCTGCGTGTGTTGCGCCGAGTTTAACATTAAGGTGAGGATAGCCGATTGTGTTACGTACCTGCTCAAAAGCACGTCCTGCAAGGAACATTGCAAATGAGCTTGCGAATACTGTATGCCCTGTTGTTGCAAGACCTGCTGCTACGCCGACAAGGTTTGCTTCAGCGATACCTGCATCGTAGAATCTTTCAGGGAAAGCTTTTTTGAAAGCACCTGTCTTTGTTGCTGCTGCGAGGTCGGCGTCCATAACGATAAGACTTTTATCTTTTTCGCCCAATTCAACCAAAGCCTGGCCGTAAGCATCTCTGGTTGCGGTTTTAATTACATCTGCCATAATTTAAGCCTCCAATTCTGCAAGTTTTGCCTGAAGTTCAGCCATTGCCTGCTCGTACTGTTCAGCGTTTGGAGCTGTACCGTGCCATGAGCACTGATCTTCCATAAATGAAACTCCGCAGCCCTTTACTGTCTTTACGATGATAGCTGTCGGCTTGCCCTTTGTTTCTGCTGCAGCTCTGAATGCTGCATCGATTTCGTCAAATGAGTGACCGTAAATTTCGATTACATTCCAGCCGAATGCACGGAATTTTTCAGGAATCGGATACGGTGAGTTAACCTCTGCAACTGAACCGTCAATCTGAAGATTGTTGTTGTCGATTACGGCGCAGAGATTGTCAAGACCCTTTGCAGAAGCAAACATTGCAGCTTCCCATACCTGACCTTCCTGAATTTCGCCGTCGGCGAGAACTGTATAAACTCTGTAATCCTTGCCGTCGATCTTTCCGCCGAGAGCCATTCCCACAGCAGTTGAAATACCCTGGCCGAGTGAGCCTGTGCTCATATCAACGCCAGGTGTGAGCTTCATGCTCGGATGACCCTGAAGCATTGAGCCCGGCTTACGGAGATTCTTGAGCTCTGAAACAGGGAAGAAGCCCTTATGAGCAAGAACTGCGTAAAGTGCGGGAGCTGTGTGTCCCTTTGAAAGAACAAAACGGTCTCTGTTCTCATCCTTCGGATTTTTCGGGTCAACATTGATGTGTTCAAAATAGAGATAGGTAAGAACATCTGCTATTGATAATGATCCACCCGGATGACCTGATTTTGCATTGAAAACGCCTTCAATTACACCCATGCGAACGTTGCATGCTTTAATCTGTAACTGTTTTTTTGTTGCTGCGTCCAAAATAACACCTCCAATAAGATAAACAGGTTGACTATTCGTCACCTAATGATTGACTTTTTAAAAAGCCTTTAAAATATTCGGGCAATTCTGCCTCGAGCTCAATGTATCTGCCGTCACGCGGATGAACGAAACCGATCAACCCTGCATGAAGGCACTGACCATTAAGCGAAACAACTCCGTTCTTCGGGCCGTAGACCATATCCCCTGCAACCGGATGACCGATGTGCGACATATGGACTCTTATCTGGTGAGTACGTCCCGTTTCAAGAGTTACTTTTAAAAATGAAAATTTGTCACTTTGCGAAATCACTTCGTAATGAGTGACAGCTGAGCGTGAGTTTTTCTGTGTCACGCACATTTTTTTGCGATCCTTCGGACTTCTTCCGATCGGCGCATCAACAGTTCCGTTTAATTCTCTGAATTTACCGTGAACAACCGTACGGTACTGTCTTTTAAAGGAATGTTCCTTGATCTGCGCGGCAAGTTTTTCGTGGGCAAAGTCATTCTTTGCTACGATAAGAAGTCCGCTTGTATCTTTATCAATTCTGTGGACGATGCCCGGTCGGATAACTCCGTTGATTCCCGAAAGACTGTCTCCGCAATGGTAAAGAAGCGCATTTACAAGCGTTCCGTTGTAATTACCTGCGGCAGGATGAACGACCATACCTCTGGGCTTATTTACAACAAGAAGGTCGCTGTCCTCATACACAACATCAAGCGGAATGTTTTCAGGCTTTGCTTCGATTTCAACGGGTTCGGGAGGTAAAAATGAGACCTCATCACCTGCCGAAAGCTTATAGCCCTTTGAAACAACCTTAGAATTAACGGTAACCTCACCGTCATCAAGAATTTTCTGGATATGTGAACGTGTATACTCCGTAAGCGAGGATAAAGCTTTGTCTATTCTCTGTCCTGAAAACTCGTCAGGTACAACGATTACGATTTCATCCATTATCCTCACCTGCTTTTTTAGCCTTCTGCTCTTTTATGATGTCATAAACCGTATAGCCTATTATCATAAAAGCTCCACAGGTTACAAGAATATCGGCAAAATTGAACACGGCAAAATCCATAAACTGAACTTCAATGTAATCAATCACAAAACCGCGGAAAATACGGTCAAAAAGATTTCCCAATCCGCCTGCAATCACCATTACGGCACAGACCTTATAGAACTTATTTTTGATTTTTCCTGAAAGCAATGCAATTATTCCCGCGAGGAGAAAAACAGCCGTGAAGATTGTCAGAAGCAAAGTATTATCGCTGAATGAACCGAATGCCGCTCCCGTATTCCTTACATACTGCCAGCCGATGAAACCTTCAATGAAAGCCTTTTCGCCGACAGGCTGCAAGTCACGTTCAACAAAAACTTTTATAATCTGGTCAGCGGCTGTAAGAACCGCTATAAAAATCAGGCTTATTATGCTTCCCATTATTTCTTGAAGAAGCTCTTGAATTTTGAAGCAAGGTCATCGCCATTGTCGTTATCATCGTCAAACTCTTCGTCAAATTCGTCTGCTTCAAACTCTGCCTCACCCTTTGTGTCGTAAGATGCAATCTTATCAACATCAAGGCTGAAACCGCCCGCTTTTTCATCATTTTCGGGTTTTGTGAACATTACGTCGCCCTGGTTGTTATCTGAGAAATAACCGACGATTTCATCAAGGTCTGCGCTTGCGCCGTCATCAACTTCAGGGATAACCAATTCTTCGTCAGATACTTCATCAAAAACCTCAGCCTCTTCTTCATAAGCGAAACGCTCGTCGTCAAGGTCTGTGTCTTCGGTTTCTGTAATCATCTGCTGTAATGTGTCAACATCAACGCCTGCATCTTCGTCTTCTGCAGGAATCTCGTCAACCAAAACCTCTTCTTCATACTGTTCAAAAGCAGCTACTGCAACAACTTCTTCAACAGGAACAGGTTCTTCAACAGGAGCTTCGATTACTTCTTCGGGAGCTTCAACTGCAGGTTCTTCCTCAACAACTGCAACCTCTTCTTCAACTTCCTTCTCGGCATCGATCTGTGCATAGACGATTTCGGGAAGAGTTTCGATGAGCTCAAGCTGCTGAGCGTATGAATCAAGAATCTGCTTCTTGAACTTTGTAACTTCAATCTTCATCATCTCAAGAGCTGCTTCTTCCTTAATCATCCAATCTCTTGCAGAAATTGCAGCTTCCTTTGAATCGCGAGTTGCATCGTCGATAATCTTTGCAGCCTGCTTGTTAGCTTCTGCAACGATTGACTGAGCCTGATATGTTGCAGCTGCAAGCATTTCGTTTGTCTGTGCATCAACTCTTGCATTTTCTGCAACAGCTCTTGCCTGAGCTTCTGAAATCATTGCATCTGACTTTTCTCTTGCTTCACGCTGAATCTGCTCAGCCATACGCTGTGCAGTAAGAAGAGCGTTGCGGATGTTATCCTCGTCGTTTCTGTACTCTTCAAGTCTTTCAGCAAGAAGGCTTATCTTCTTATACATTTCTCCGTTTTCGCGGAACATCTGCTCATATGAAGCAGCAACTTCTTCAAAAAAGCGATCTACTCCGTCTGCTTTGTAAGCGTTACGGCCTGATGCTTCAAAATGATGGTTCTTAATTTTTGCCGGTGTTAACATAAGCTTAACCTCCTGTATTTTAAACTGAGTATGTTATTATTAATAATTTGAATAATCAAAGCCGTCAAGAAGCTCGCCCGTAAGCGGTACATTGTACGGCGTGATGATATATGCTCTGCCTGCAACTCTTTTGATTTCGCCGCCGTTTGCATAAGCAACACCGCTTAAGAAATCGATAACTCTTACAGATACGTCATTCGGGCAGGTTTCAAGGTTGAGAATGACAATTCTCTTTTCGTTAAGAACGTCCGCAACCGAGCCTACATCCTCGTATCTGTCAAGCTTTTTGAAAACTACGTGAGCCTTCGCTGCAGGTGCCGCAGGAGCTGTTGAACGCATTTCAACGACCTTTGATTCGCCTGATTCGTTACGTGAACGGTTGAAGCCGAAATTGTTGCTTCTTACGTCTTTTGAGTAGTCGTCATCTCTGCGGTCTCTTTCGTCAATATCCATATCGTCAAAGTATTCCTCTTCGGAAACATTGAAAATATTCTTGAATTTATCGCTGAATCCCATATAATAATCCTCCGTTAAAAATTTTTAATATACTCTTCTGCCAAAAAGCGATGAGCCGACCCTGACCATTGTTGAGCCTTCAAGAATTGCGCTCGCATAGTCGTCGGACATCCCCATGGACAGAATATTCATACTAACATTATCTAATTTTTTTGCCTTTATGTCAAGGAACATTGTATACATATTTGAAAAAAATTTGCGATTTTCCTCTTCATCTGTACAAATTGGCGGAATTGCCATAAGGCCGTTTATTTTTATGCCTTCAATTTCCGACATTTCGCAGATTGTTTCATCAAGCTTTACGGGGTCAAGTCCGAATTTGCTTTCTTCTCCGCCAATATTAACTTCTACAAGCACATCGGTTATTATTCCCTTTTTCTGCGAAACCTTGCCGATTTCTTTTGCAACTTTTACGCTGTCCACACCGTCAATCATATCGACTTCGCCCACAATCTGACGGACTTTATTCGTCTGTAAATGACCGATAAGATGTTTTTCAACACCGTCAAGGTTCAATTCGTCGCGTTTGCCGAGGAATTCCTGCACCCTGTTTTCGCCGACGAGGTCGATTCCCAAAGAAAGCGCATGGTTGATGTAAAGACTGTCAACTGTTTTTGTTACCGCCATAAACCTTACATCTTCAGGTTTTCTGCCGCTTTTCAGCGCCGCTTCGGCGATGTTTTGTGTAATAATTTTATAATTTTCTTCGATGTCGTGAAAACGCTGTTTAACCAATGCTTCGTCCATTTCTGAGGTCCCTGCCTTTCACAATTACTTCGTCATATCTGCGGATAGGTCTTATTCCCTGCGAAGATTCGGAATTATTCTTCACGATTGAGTAGTCACCGTCCGTATATATTACCTCAACTCTTCGTGCATTCATCACGTTTCCTCTGAGGATGTAAACCACTGTTATCTTTTCGGGTTTTGCTGTGGTATTGGTTGTCGTTGTTGTTTCGTCTGACTCACCGTCTGTTGTTTCCTCTGACGGGTCATAAGTATGGATTGCGCTTGTCTTTATCCTGTATCCCGTGTACTCGTTTACTACAAGCTCGACATTTTCAATTCGCATATTTGCATATGCTTCATTCATCGCATTACAGGAAAGTGCGACTGCAATCTTCCCGTCCTTAACGGCAGAAATATGCTCAACAACTACCGTTACATTTTCATAACCGTATTCAGGAAGATTAACCTTAAGAAAATCGCCTTCTTCAAGAAGCCTTGAATATTTGCTTTCAATATTCGCAACGATGTACCATTTGTAGCTCGCTACGATTTTTCCCATTTTACTTTCGACATCTGCAGGAGTTTTCTTCAAAGCACACTCAACATCTGAAACAGTAAGCTTTGAAAGCTCACTGTAGTTCAGGGTTGTTTCGTGACCGTCGATATTGCTGATAAAGTATCCTGAACGCGGAGCAGGAACATTTTCGGTTGAAATATTCTTCGCTTCAAGCTCTGCAATACGCTTATCAAGAGCTTCAATTTTTGCATTGATATCAATTGTTCCGTCCTTCAGAACCTGCTTGCTTGCAAGTGAATCTTCAAGCTCGTCGACACGGTCATCAAGACCGGCATAATTTCTTGAGCTGACCGCCTTGAGAAGTTCGGTGTATGCGCTGTCAATATCTTTATTAAGCTTCTGCATATCAAGAGCATCAAGCTCCGTCTGCTCATTGAGCCTTACGTAACGGTCACGGATTTTCTTTGATTCCTCAAGCTCTGCAAAATCCGCAGCATCCTGCTCCTGTTTGCAGATTCTTGCAACGGCATCGCCGCTTGCAACTCTGTCACCGTCAGACACAAGCGGAACTAAAGTACCTGAAGAGTTTCCGTTGATATACTGTTCGTCACGCACAATAAACGCATCAAGATTTACGACATCCTGAACGGTTACTTCGTCCGCAAGCTCGGTTTCGTACTTATTCATATTCGTTTTGAAAACATCCTGGAAAAGGTAAAGCATGACTGCGACAATGATAACCATGCAAATCATATTCAGCCATTTTCTGTCTTTTATCACATTCTTACTCCCCTTTCCACTTCTTTATTATTTCAAATGCAACGTTCTGCATTTCAGTTTTTGAATTAAATTTATCAATCATAATCCAGTTGATTTCTTTATGCCTTCTGAACCACGTGAGCTGTCTTTTTGCATATCTTCTTGTCGCCTGACGAAGGTTGTCCGCTGCCTCGGCGAGTGTTATTTCACCGTCAAAATACGGCTTGAGCTCTTTACAGCCTATCGCCTGAGAAGATGTTGCCATGTTTTCCTGTGAAAGATAATCCCTTGCCTCAGCTTCAAGTCCGTTCCGGAGCATTATGCCCACACGGCGGTTAATCCTTTCATAAAGGAAATCTCTGTCTTCGGCATCAAGTCCGATAAAGCAGACGTCATAAGGACTTTCGGCGTGAGAATCCTCAATCTGCTTAGTCATTGTAACGCCTGACGAATACCACACTTCAAGCGCACGGACAATTCTTTTCACGTTATTCGGATGCATTTTTTCTGCATACTCGGGATCGATTCCGCGAAGCTCATCAAGAAGATTTTCAACGCCTTCTTTTTCAACTCTTTCAAGAAGTTTTTCACGAAGAGCTTCGTCAAAAGAATCTTCTTTAAGCTGAATGTTATTAAGAAGAGTGTCGATATAAAGCCCCGTACCGCCGACGATTACGGGAAGTTTGCCTCTTGAATGAATATCTTTTATGCATTCGCCTGCCATTTTCTGATACTCTGCAACGCTGAAAGACTCGGTATTATCAAGGAAATCCATCATATGGTGCGGTATGCCTTTTTTCTCTTCTTCAGTCGGCTTGGCTGTTGAAATATCAAGACCTTTATAAATCTGCATTGAGTCCGCAGAAACGGCTTCACCGTTAAACCTGAGGCAGATTTCAACAGCGAGATCGGATTTTCCTGAAGCAGTCGGGCCGACAACGGCTACAACGGGTATTCTGTTCAATCCGTTCATCTCCTTTTTATTAAATTCTGCCAAAGTTCTTTTCTATATCCCGTTTCGTAAGCTCAATGAGCACTGGTCTGCCGTGAGGACAGTAACGTATATCGGGATTATTAAGAAGCTTCTCAACGAATGAATTGAGTTCAAAAGCTGAAGTCTTGTCCCCTGCTTTTATTGCCGCCCTGCAAGCCGTTGAATGATAAATCCAATCAAGCTTTTCGGGAATGATTTCTTTTCTGTTATCTGCGAGGTAGCCTGCAAGCTCCATAACAATGCCTGCAAGATCCGCATCCGCAACAGCCGTCGGGCATTCATTCAGAATAACCATTCCGTTGCCGAAATCTTCGATACCGTAGCCTGTTTTTGATAACACATCAAGATTATCAAGTACAGCTGAATACTCTTCCTTACTGAGTGTTACCGTCACAGGAACAAGAAGCATCTGCGTTTCGATTGCATCCTGTGAAGCTCTGTATTTTTCAAAAAGCATTCTTTCGTGCGCCGCGTGTTTATCGATAAGAAGAAGCTTTTCGCCCTGCTCAACGAGGATATAAGTTTTGAATGCTTCGCCAATAACTCTGTACGGCTCAGCTTCGGGAATTTCCTTTTCCTCAACAGCTTCAAATTTTACAACTTCCGTTTCTTTAACAACATTCGGTTCGGGAAGCTGAATTTCAACTTTGGTTTCTTCAATAACTGAAGGAACATTCACTATCTCTTCTTTGATTTCAACCGACGGCTCGGGTTCTGCAACAGGCACCTTCGCAAGAAGGTCAACTTCGTCCTTTTCTACCTTAAAAACGGAATCGTCATGAAGCACGTGCTTCGTTGAAACGGGAATTTCCGCTTTCTTTTCAGGCACGGAGGCTTTGAATTCATCAGCAGTGGTTTTCTGCCAGAAATCGTCTTTTGAAACTTTTTCAAGCTGCTGTTCGTAAATTTTAATCTGCTGTCCGCTGACGGGCTGAGGCATATACTGCTTCTGCACAAACTGTTTTTGCTTCTGCTGTATATTCGCCTGCACTCTGCTGTCACCCTCTGTAAGAGCAGACTTTGCGCAATAATAAACAGCATTAAAAATCAGCTTTTCGTTAGCGAAACGTACTTCTGTTTTTGCAGGGTGTACGTTAACGTCCACGCTCTGCGCATTGGCCTGAATATTCAGGACACAAGCAGGGAATTTGCCTGCCATAATCTGATTTTTATAAGCCTCCTCAAGAGCAACAAGACCCGTACGGGTTTTGATAAATCTGCTGTTAAGGAAGAAAAACTGCATTGTTCTGTTCGGTCTTGCATTGAACGGTTTTGAAATAAAACCGCTGACCTTTATACCCTCAAGCTCATACTCTGCAGGAATGAGAGTTGATGCAAATTCCTTGCCGAGCACGTTATAAATCGCGCTTTCGAGCTTGCCGTCACCCGTTGTGAAAAGTGCATCCTTGCCGTCACGGATGAAACGGATGCTGACTTCGGGATGAGAGAGAGCAATTCTGTCCACAACGCCTGCAACGGCATTTGCTTCAGTTACGTCTTTTTTTAGGAATTTCATTCTTGCAGGGGTATTATAGAAAATATCCCTTACGATGAGAGTTGTACCTTCGGGGCAGCCTGCATCGTCAATGAGAATTTCTTCTCCTCCTTCGATGCAATAACGTGTGCCCATTACCTCGCCCTTGGCTCTTGTCATCATCTCAACTCTTGAAACTGCCGCAATTGATGCGAGAGCTTCACCGCGGAAACCGAGGGTAAGGATTGAATTAAGGTCGTTTTCGTTTGCAATTTTACTTGTTGCGTGGCTTATGAAGGCTTTTCTTACTTCCGAACGCTCAATTCCGCAACCGTTATCCGTTATGCGTATGTAGGTCACACCGCCACGCTGAATTTCGAGAGTGATTTTATCAGCGCCTGCGTCAATGGCGTTTTCCATTATTTCTTTTACAATTGAAGCCGGTCTTTCGACAACCTCACCTGCCGCG
>JAZSID010000053.1:0-3565 GCA_045533625.1 Acutalibacteraceae bacterium
AATGGTGATTTCTTTCATGTGCATTTTGTTAACAACGTCCTGCATAACAGAAATCGGACAAGGGCTGCCTGCCATAATACCTGTTCTCATATATGAGAAGTCAGTTTTCGGGAAATCCGGATGCTCAAGAAGAGCAATAAACATTGTCGGAACACCGTGGAATGCGGTGATTCTTTCGTTGTTGATACAAGCAAGAGACGGCTTGGGTGAGAAGTAGGGGAGCGGGAAAATTGTGCCGCCGTGTGTCATTGTTGCGGTCATAGCAAGAACCATACCGAAGCAGTGGAACATAGGTACCTGAATCATCATTCTGTCAGCAGTTGAAAGGTCCATTCTGTCGCCTATATTCTTGCCGTTATTGACGATATTGTAGTGAGTGAGCATAACACCCTTCGGGAAGCCTGTTGTACCCGATGTGTACTGCATATTACATACGTCGTTTACGTCGACTGTAGCTGCAATTCTGTAAACCTCTTCAACGGGAACTTCGGACGCTCTTGCGATAGCCTCATCCCATGTAAGACAGCCTTTTTTCTTGAAACCGACAGTAATAACGTTTCTCAGGAACGGAAGTCTCTTTGAGTGAAGAGGTTCGCCCGGTACGGTGTTTTCAAGCTCCGGACAGAGTTGGCCGATTATTTCGTTGTAGTTTGAATCTCTCCAACCGTCGATAAGAATAAGTGTATGTGTGTCTGATTGCTTGAGAAGGTACTCTGCTTCAGCAATTTTGTATGCGGTGTTCATTGTAACAAGTACAGCACCTATTTTTGTTGCTGCCCAGAAAGCGATATACCACTGCGGAACGTTGGTTGCCCATACGGCAACGTGACTGCCGGGCTTTACGCCGAGTGCAAGGAATGCACGGCAGCACTCGTCAACATCATCGCGGAACTGTGAATAAGTTCTTGTGTAATCGAGTGTTGTGTATTTGAAAGCGTACTGGTCAGGGAATTCCTCAACCATTTTATCAAGCACCTGTGAGAAGGTTTTCTCGATAAGAGTCTCTTTCTTCCAGACATAGTTGCCCGTATGAGTTTTGTTCCAGAAAAGGTTTTTCTTGCCTCTTGAGGTGTTACCGAAACGAGCCATAAAACTTACATAGTGAGAGAAAATTATCTCCATATCGTCAAGCTCGGGCATCCATTTGGGGTCCCATTCGATTGATGCGTAGCCGTTGTAGTTAACAGATGTAAGAGACAAAACAACCTCATCAATCGGAAGCTCGCCTTCACCGATAAGACAGTAGGTGAGAACACCGTCTTCATTAACAGCATCTTTGATGTGTACGTGCTTTACGTATGCGCCGAGGTTTTTGATTGTGATTTCGGGTTCTTCTTTTGCGATAAAGTACGTTGAGTAAACATCCCATAATGCAGCAAGGCTGTCGCAAGCAAAGGTGTTGAGCACTTCAAGAAGCTTGGTTGTGTCAGCGAAAATACCTGCTGTTTCAATGATAATTGTAACACCTAATTTTTCAGCCTTGGGAATAATTGCTGAAAGTACGCTTATAACCTCGTTCTTCTGCGTGTCATAATCTGCACCTGTGTCAGTTGCCTTGATGCGTACGTAGGGGATATGAAGAGTACATGCAATCTCAAGGCATTTATCCAGCTCCTTGGTGAAAGCTTCTCTGTCCTCTATGCAAGCAGGATTAGCAAGAGTGTCTATACAAGGAATTCTCAGATTCTTCTCGTACATATTCCTTACTGTTGCCTGAGCGGATGTTGAATAAAATGCACCGTTTTTTTCGTTGAATGAAGAGTTGGTGATATTATGGAGCTCAATACCGTTGAAGCCTTGTTTCTCAGCTATATTGCAAAGTTCATCCCATGAATATCCGTGCCAACCCTTGGTTGAAAAAGAAAGCTTCATAGTTATCAGTTCTCCTCAAAAATAATCTTGTTTATTGCATTGATATATGCCTGAATGCTTGCACCGATAATGTCTGTTGAAATACCTTTGCCGGCATAGAGCTTACCGTTTGAGCGGAGCCTTACAATAGCGGAGCCTACAGCTTCTCTGCCTTCTGTAACGGACTGAATCTGGAAGTCATCAAGCTCATAGTGGTGACCGAGAATCTGCTCAATAGCGTTGAATGCAGCATCGATAGGACCGTCACCGATTGCGATTGCGTTTTTCTCTTGTTCATCCTTTTCAAGAGTAATTTGAGCGGATGAAATAATAATGTTACCTGAGTTGATAACGTAGTTAATGAGTTTATATGCGGGTGTAACCTGAAGGGCGTTTGTAGCAACAATAGCATCAAGCTCTTTGTTTGAAACAGGTTTCTTCTTCGCAAGGGCTTTGAATGCCTCGTAAACTTTTGTGTTATCGTCTTCTGAAAGGTCATAGCCGAGCTTTTTAACGGCATCTGCAACGGTCTGTGCATCGTCGTTTTCTGTAAGGTTGAATTCGGAATAAGGAACTGTTGAGGATGCGGCATCTGTTGTGGGTTTGCCGTCTGTGATGTTTGAAACCTGAGAGATAATTCTTGCAAATTCTGTGTAATTAAGGTCAGCATTGATTCCCAATCTGTCGCCGCTGTTTCTTACAATATTGGAAACAGTAAGAAGTGAAGCTATACACATATCTTTGCCGCTTGCTGTCTTGATTTCGTCTGCACCTGCTGCGAGTGCCATCATTGAAGCTGCTGCTGAACAACCGTTTTTGTTGTCGCACATAACACCGAGCTTAACGTTGTTTATTGCGGGAACGTTTTCTTTTATCTCGTTGATGAAACTTACAAAAGTATCAGGGAGCACAGAGGCTTCGTCGTCGCAGATTGTGACAGTCTTTGCACCTGCATTTATAGCTGTGTTTATTGCTTCATAAAGGAAATCTTTTTCGGCTCTTGTAGCATCAAGTGCAACGAATTCAACATCATTACAAAGAGCAGCTGATTTCTCAACAAGCGACGTAATAAGCTCGAGCATTTTGGGTGCTTTTTTGTGGCAGACATATTCCATCTGAACAGGGGAAAGGGGAAGTGCCACAGAAAGACGGGGGTTGGTCGCAGAAGAAATTGCATTCCATGCGTTTGTAACACCTTCCTCTGTCATACCTGTGCATACACTCATAGTGCTGTTTTTAAGGAAAGCACAGATTGTTTTGAGTAGGAGAGTATCAATTTTAACGTTTTCAATCGCAGGAAATTCTACAACCTGAACCTTTGCACTTTCAAGAAGTCTTGCGATTTCAACCTTTTCTTTAAAGCTGAGGGATGTGTCCTTGGACTGTGATTTAAGGACAACTGTACGGTCTGCAATAATGATTTTTCTCATTTCGCTCATCCTTTCGGAATAATATTGATTAATATTTGTTTAATGAAAAAATAAAAGCCCTGAGGTCAATATACTATGACCTCAGGGACGAATTTAAAAAATCCGCGGTACCACCCAGATTACTGCAAAAAGCAGTCACTCTTTAAGACTCGATAAAGCCTGTAGCCATGATAACGGGGCATCCGTAGCTCCTTACATGCTGTAAGCGGTTGGGGAGCTCTGCTCCGGAACGAGACCGAATTTTTGCAACAGATTGACTTGCACCAACCGTCAACTCTCTGAAC
>JAZSID010000104.1:0-6657 GCA_045533625.1 Acutalibacteraceae bacterium
CTCTTCTTTGAAACAAGAATTACGAATGCTGCAAGCATAAGAAGACCGCCAACGATGTAGAAGATTGTTGTACCGATGCCGCCTGTTTCAGGGAAGAGACCACCGGTCTTATTCAATACTTCAATTGTTGCGGGTTCTGCATCGTTGATTTCATACTCAGCTGTAAGTGCAGCGTCATCGTATGTGCTTGTGATAATTACTTCAATATCATCAGCAAGCTTGTTATAGCCTTCGGGAGCACTAACTTCGTGAAGAGCGTATGTGCCTTCGTCAAGGCCAACGATGATAAACTTACCGTTTTCGTCTGTTTCGATAGTGTCGATTGTACCGTCAACATCTACCATATAAGTAGGAACTTTAACGTCGTCGATAACTGTATCAGCAACCCTGCTGAACTTGATAGGAGTACCGTCCTTATAATCTTCACTTGTTACGTTGGGATCAAGAAGCTGGAATGTAGCGCCTGCAAGAGTTACTTTCTGGTCGCCGTCCATTGTGTACTTCAAAACATCCATTTCCCATGTGTATGTAGATGTCTTGTGCTTCTGTGTTTCCCACTCGCTCTTTTCGCCTACTGAAAGGTAAACTTCGTTGTCGTTACCGTCTTCTTCGCCGATTGTTGCATCCTCGTTAAGAGTAGCTGAGTAGTAAACTGTGATTGTGTCGTCCTGTGCAAGAGTTGCGATATAGCTATCTTTGAACACGATGTCAAATGTGTGACCGTCTTCAGGAGAAACAACTACTGTGTAGTCAGATGCATCAACAACACCATTCTTGTCTTCTACACGTACAGAATCAGGATCAAATGTAAGACCTTCTTCCATTGTATCGTGCATGATATAGTTGACAGCACCGAGACCAACTTTGATTGTTGACTTGTAGTTAACAACCTGATCGATGTCAGCATCGTTTACCTTGCCCCAGCCTTCATCATCGTTGTTCATTTCACTGTCTTCCTGAACTTCCTTGTCGATGTCAGGCATTTCGTTCTTTTCAACTGCTGTAAGCTCGTTGCTTGCTCTTGTAAGAGCACCCATTGTACCAACAGTTGTGTCGATTGCATAATAACCAAGGTCAAGACCATCGAACTCAACTGTTGCGCCTGTAGCTGTTGCTGTAGCTGTTGCAGCGATAGTCTTATCTACTGCATAATTGAGAGCTGCCTTTGCAAGAGCCTGATCAACTTCAGTAACGCCGTCCTTAAGTACAACTGTTACCTGCTGTTCGTCGTCTGTACCTACAGTAACGACTTCAAAGTAGTCTGTAGCGGGAGCATCTGCAAAGAAATCTTCCCAACCAGCTACGATTGTGTAGATACCCTTATCGCCTGCGTCGTTTGACGGGGTGAAATCGAGCATCTTGTAAACGCTATATTCTGCTTTATCTATAGCGTTTGTGATTGTGATTTTTCCTGCTGCATCTCCTTCGACTGCGAGAGCCATTGTTCCCATTGAGAGAACGAGTGCGAATGCTACTAAAACTGCAAATAATTTCTTCATAATCTTACTTCCTTTCTATAATTTAATTTGCAATTTTGTTTTTTCATCATATTCGGGTCAGCATAGGGAAACAGTTAAAATCCGAGCCCGTTTTCAGCCGGATTTTCGCCATCCCTTCGGCAAAACACAAACAACCCGAGAGGCTTTATTGTGTTTTGCCAAGATTAACAACCTAATTAATTTCTGATAAAATTGTCCCCCTGAAACAAAGTTTTCAGAAATTTCAGTGGCTTAGGGTACAGTAAACCTTTTTCCTTTTCAAACCCGATACGTCCAAAAAGCCGATTCAAGAACGACTTTCAGACGGGTTCGGATTTGTACTGTTTCCCTAGCCAAGGAGGTTTTTAAGCCTCCTTTCCCGTTTACGACGAATCAAACTATACAAAACCGGAACTGCCGTTATGGCAAAACCGATTGTTGCCGTGAAAAATACCATACCACCCGTTTCGGGAATAAGGAAGCTTCCCGAGAAGTTTTCAATTGCGATAAGGGTGGTAACGCTTTGGATAAAGCCGTCCGCATCCGTATCGTAGAAATAGAAATATACGGGCTTATCCAAAAGCTCATACCCTTCAGGTGCAACAAGCTCAACGAACGCGTACGGTCCGCCGGGGGTAAGGTACTGCGATTCAACGTTGACTGAGCCGTCTGCGCCTGTTGTGTAAGAACCGATATAGGTGAGTGTTATGCCGTCTTCGGTAACTATCGTTCTCGAAACACCTGTCGGCGGTACTGCACTTAAATCACCCACCTGGCCGTAAAGCGCGAATTTTGCATCCGGCAGTCGGGCATTTGTCAGTCCGTCCTGCTTTAGGAGCATAATCTCGTGGTTTGAACCCGAAGCGCCGCCGCTGTACTCTTCTACCTTGAACACCGCATCGACCATATCTGTAACCTCTGCCTTGCCGTCAACAACGATTGAGTTTCTTACCGACACAAGACCGCTTTCCGTAATAAGTGTTTTGTAATCTATTATGATATGAAGCTCATCCGGGATCACAAAAGTCAGCTTATTGTTTGTAGGGTCATAGGTAATCGTGTATTCATATGCGCTTTGTGCAGAATCAAAATCAATCCAGTTGCCCTGAGCGTCCTGATACTGAAGCTTAATTGAATCCCAGTAGACCGAAAGATTTTCCGTCATTGTGTCTTCAATCGTCAGGGTTTCCGAACCTTCAAGAATATCCAAAGCTCCACGGTTGACGTGGACACCGAAATCCAGAGTTGATTTATCCTGAACAACAGTCTTATCAAGAAGTCCTGTTTCAAATACAACTGTTTCATCTGCAGTTCCTGATGTATTGTCAGCGTTCCAGGTCAGCTCTGCGACGTTGTCGAGTTGGAGTTTAGAGTGGTCTGTTGTGGTAAGATATTCGTCCTTGAGTTTGAGCTGGTAGGTGTATACGTGTTTACCGCCTGCACTGACCATTCTGTTGTATTCCTCAAAGTTCTTTGTTTTTGCAATATCAGTCCAACTTACATCATAATTGAACTCGTAAAACAACAAATCCTGTGCAGAAATTTCCAGGCTGTTTCCTGATGCCTGACCGTAATACTTATACTTTGCATACCAGCGGCTGTCATTCCACGGGTCGTGGGCAGTAAGCATCAGCGAACCGGGAACATATTCGAGCTTTTCGTCAAAGGTGTCGTGAAAAACTATGTTCCAGGTACTGCTGTTCAAATAACCTGTATTACCGCCCGAACCGGGAACGGTATTGTTAAATACAACAGTATAATCTATTGTTCCGTTGTCATTGACATGAGCTTTTTTGGTTATCATCGGAGAGTATCTGTAAGTTGCACTTGAAACAGCAGTAATAGCCTGCGTGAAGTTCAGGTAGGCTTCATTAGCTAAAGTGTTACCTTCAAGAAGCACATCTTCAAGCGTTTTATCTCCTGTCAGCTCACCTGTCCAATTGGTACCTGTCTTTGCAGTAAACGGAAGCTTGTAGCTTATCTTAAGCGTTGCGTCCTCGTCCAGAATCCATTTTGAGGATTCAAATGTCGGGTTTGCAGTATTGAACAGGATATTGAAACTGTGGTGTTGGTCACCGTTTGCCGGGTGAACAATTATATACGTGTTTTCAACCGGTCCGCCCTCAATGTAAGGCGTAAAGGTGACTACTTTTCCGCTTTCCGTTGTTGCGGTGATAACGATGCTTTCGGGGTTATTCTGAACATAAAGATAACCGACATCGTTATTGTATCCCCAGAATGCCGCAAGGTCGGTCAGATAGAAGTGACCCCAATTTCTGATCGCCGAGGAAACCTCAGCCTCAATCTCGAAATCGACGTATTCACCGTCATCGCCACTTGCAGTTTTCTTTACCTCAGGGACAAATCCGATAACGTCCGCCGAACCCTGTGTACCCTCCGGCTTCGTATTGATTGTAGCTTCAACTCTGTTTGTATGTGTTGCCGTCTCGCCTTCATCAAGCGGTGGGAAGGTTGTGTAGTAAATTAAATCAAAAGCATAACCTGACGGAAGCGGGAACTGCATTGAGGTCTTACCGTTGGTAGTTGTGATAGTTACATCATCCCAGCTGAGATATGAGTCCGGAAGCGTATTTCCCCATTCATCATAACGTTTGATAAGAATAGGTTGGTCAGTGTAATATGCAAGACCTTCGCCGAGGGTATCGATAATGACTGTTCCTTGCAGGTTTTCAGCAGTTTTTCTGATACCTACGCCCCACTCGATAACAGGGATTTTGTTGCCGTTTGCATCTTCAACAACAGCCATCTTACCGTCCTTGAAGATTTTGTTAAACTCAACCTCTGCCCAATCGTCGTCATACTTCGGTTCGATTGCACCGCCCAGAGCGTTTGTACCGTTAGCATTTGCCTGGTTCCACATACCTCCGGAATCCTGGGTGAGAATATGGTCATGGAATTTTGACTTATACTTGATAAGATATCCTTCTCCGACTGAAAAATCGGGGAATCCGGAAACTGTAAAACCTCCGCTTGCCCACTGATCCGGGTGATCGCCGACTGTCGGCTGAGGAACAAGAGGTTTGCCGTCAAGATCAGTCACAACGATTGTATCCCTCAACGCGTAATGGTTTTCCCAGATATCGTCCGTGATTAGAAGATTCTTGACAAGGCCATGAGTTGCCTCAACCTTGATAGTGTATTCAACCGTTCCTTCAGTGTCATCGTATTCGCCGTGTGTTTTTTCAATTGACACACCCGCGTTACCGTCGACATTGAGATTGATATGTATATCCTCGTTAAAATCGATTTCTGTATTGTTGCCCGATTGCGATTCTGCAACCGTTGCGCTGAAATCGATTGTGAAATCAACGTTTGAATATTTGTCTACAAAATTTACACCGTTGGCATCTTCATAGAATCTGACCTGCAACAAGCCGTTTTCATCAACAAAGTACTCGCCGACATCTTCGATTGTGCCGTTCTCTGTCTTTGCCGAAATCTTGTGCCAGCTGTCAAATTTATCACAGTGAAGATTATCAGGAATCTGATATGTAAGCACACCGTTAGCATTGTGTTCAAACTGAACCCATTGATTACCTGTATTGATTTCACTGAATTCGAGTGAGACAATATATGTCTGTCCGATATAAACTGTTGAACCGTTTGTAAGTTCGTTTCCTGCCAGATCCTTGAACACTGCATTTACCACTTCACCTGCAAGATCGGAGGTGTAACTTATGTTCTGATTGGACGCTGCCATCATCACCAACGGTTCACTGTCATATACATTCTGCGGAGCTGAATATCTGAGATTGTATGTGGAGTGTGTTGTGCTGTTCGGTATGTAGTGCTTAAGCTTGCCTTCAAGTGTCAGCTTAAGCGTTCCGACCTCGGGTTGCTCTTCATCAGTTCCGGTAATTTGTTCCGCAGCGTAAAGCTCGCTTGTTTTACCGTAACCGATAACACCCTCCGTATTCTTACGGATAACAGTGTCAACCTTGCCGTCAACATCGCCCTCAATAACAGCAAATAAGCTTGCTGATTTATAAACGACTATGCCTGTACGGTCAGCCGTGCCGTCAGAGTCAGTGTCAAAGAACGCAACATCGCCTCTCTTGCCGTCATAGCTTTCAGCAGAGGAGTAAGCCATCCTGTTCTTCCACGCCAGAGCCATAGACTCAGCGGATGCACTCGTCAACGATTCTGCCCCGTTGATATTTGCGTGTCCGATACAGAAAGAAACAAACATCGTGTTCCAGTTACCGTAAGGACTTCCGTACCATTCACCGTAGCGGGTGTAATTATTCTTTTCAGCGAGCGCATTGTATTCGTAGTTGCGGTCGCTTTCCTTGTAGCCGACCTGCGATGTTGCAACAGCAACAAGATTTTCTGCAAGATTGTTTGTAATTTTAACCTTATCGAGAGTTTTTAACCAATCCTCTGCCTCTTCTGTGTCAACAGTCTTGTCGGGGAAACATTCGGCAGTGTGAGTATGTTCAGGCTTAAAGCATACAAGCTCATCGCCCGAATAACAACTGCTGATATGCGTGTGTTCATTTAACTCGCACAACGCATCACTCGTAATCGTAATACCGACAAGCTTAAGGCACCAGAAAACTGCAATTGCAACAATAACAGCAATAAGAGGGAACAACGCAATTATTCTTTTGTTTCTCACTCTGAACAGCTTATGGTCTTTGAGATATTCATGATTCACACCTGACACAATTGCTCCCCCTTTCTGTGATTTTATAAAAGTAATTTATTCTTGCGTTTTCTGATCTTCAGGATTTTCGATATTTTCCTGATACTCCTGATAATCTATGTTGCCCATCTTGTCAAACGGCCAGATTCTGAAGAAAATCTTGCCGACAATCTGCTCGGAGCTTACAAGCCCTACAACCGAGCTTCGGCTGTCGATAGACGTTGAACGGTGATCTCCGAGGATGAAGTAATGACTTTCCGTCACATGGAAAGGAAATTCGATATCACATTCACCGAGAGCACGGTCAATAATGTACGGCTCGTCCAGAAGCTCGTTGTTGAGATAAACGTAACCATTTGAATCGATTCTGATTACATCTCCCGGGATACCGATTATTCGTTTTATAAGAAGTTTATTCTGATAAGAGAAGCAACAAAGCTGTCCCCTTTTCAGGTTTGGTGTTTTTATAAGAACAACAATTTCTTCGTCATTAAGCGTCGGTTCCATACTGCT
>JAZSID010000048.1:0-13678 GCA_045533625.1 Acutalibacteraceae bacterium
TATTTTTCGGCACAGTTTTTTTTTTGCAACATTTCCGGATTTATTTTTGCAGTTCGAGCAATCCGAACCCTACAATCCGTGAGCAATAATCGTGTCCGTAGGGGAACATATTATGTTCCCGTCAGAAATACACAAATTTGAGGGGCAGATGATATCTGCCCCTACGAACCCAGCCTCAAAACAACTGCGTAGGGACGGGCGTCCTCGACCGTCCGTTAACTCAGCAGAATCTGCGGATGGTCCGGGAGGCCCATCCCTACGCACACAGAGATAGATTGTGCAAAATCATAGAACCCGATAAACCCTAATTTATCAAACAAAAATCGCACAGGTTTTACCCCGTGCGATTGATATTATTTTTTAATTATGCAGCCCAGAAGAAGAACGGGTAAAGAACAACTCTCATAGCCTTAACGATGAAGTTCATAATCTCTCTGCCGACACCTGCAAACCAGTAGTGAGCCTTACCGAATTCGCCGTTCGGGAGCTCTGAACCCTCTTCAAGAGCGAGGTCAGAAGTGTAGATCATTTCTCTTTCGTATGTTGAAAGATCGTTTTCGTCAAGAGTGAGGAGCATAGCGCCCTGACATGTCATATCGTAGTATGAGTTGTATGTTGAACCGGGAACGTTAACAGCCTCAACGCCGTTTACGTTTGCAACATATGTGTTGATGTGGTCATGGCCGAAGAAAACAGCCTGAACGTCGCCACGCTCAACGATTGCATCCCACTGACCTTCGCTGTCAGGTGAGGGACAAGCCTGCTCAAACATCCAGCCTTCTTCAAAGCCCCAGATATTGGGAAGGTATGTAGCAGCTGTGCCGTCTGAGAAGTTTGTTGAAGCACCTGCGCCGAGGTTGCCGTTAACTGTGAACATAACCTGCTTTGCAACTTCTGCAGGAACGATGTGCTGGAACATAAGTGAAGGAACCTTGCCGCCGTTTGCAGCTTCAAGCTCTTTACTTACGCCTTCATACCATTCGATCTGGTCAGCACGAACGCAGTCGTAACCGGTTTCGATATAGTCACCGCTGTCCATCATCCAGAGGTTGAAAGCTGTTTTTGTGCCGTCGCTTGAAAGGATTTCAAGGTTATGTGTGCCTGTGCCGTGGAGAGAGGGGTCTGCATCGTATGCAAGGCAGTTGCCATATGTCATATACTTTGCAAATTTCTCGTCCTTTGTTGATTCCTTGTGTGTGTCCTGGTCGTCGTGGTTACCGAAAACAAGTGTGAACGGAATATCTCTTTCAACAAGCGGTGTAAGAAGCTCGTCAAAACCTTTCCAGTAATCTTCTGAAGTTTCAGCGGACATGATGATGTCGCCAAGGAAGATAACAAGGTCAGGCTGAGTTTTGTCGAGAGCTTCGTTCATGAAAACTTTGAAGTCGTTGTGGAACGGATAGCCGTCCTGTACATCAGCGAAAAGAAGGATTTCAAACTTTCCGTCTGCGCCGAACTGAAGGTTGCCGTTTTTGCTGTTACCTGCTGCGAATGAAACTGATGAAAGTGAAAGCATCATCACTACAGCAAGAAGAACTGCAAGAATCTTTTTCATAGTAAATACCTCCTGAAATGTATAAAAGATGCAGATATTTTATCACAATTTAAAAATCAAGTCAAATGAAATCAGAGTGTTGAACCCTCATAATTCTTATCTTTGTCGAAAAGCCACACATAACCGACATCGTTTCCGTGCATTGTGCTGAAACTTCCGTTGTCGTAAATAAGTGCAGCACCGTTTTCGATGCCGATGCCCGAAAGAGGACGGTTTTTGATTTCATCCTTGAAGTTGTACCAGCCGTTGCCCTCAAAATGCGGACAGGCACTGTACGGAAGAATATCAAGACAGTCGCAGAAAATGAAGCTTCTGTCGGGACCGCAGTCGTCATAGCCTTCGGTAAACCAGCAGACAGCACCTGCGCTGTAACCCGACATAATAATTCCTTTTTCGTAAGCCTCACGAAGGACGTCGGAAGCACCCGTTTCGTTCCAGGTGTTCATCATAAATTCAACGTTGCCGCCACCGACATAGATAACATCCGAAGAAAGGATTTTTTCGCGGATATCGTCTTTGGTGAGAGTTTTGTCCGTCAGGAAAAGATAGTCAAAACTGCATCCGCAGCCAAGGAAAATGTCCCTGATATGCTCGTCACCCTCAATATCGTCAAAGCCTGTGGTCGGAAGAAAAAGCACTTTCGGATTTTCTTTGTTTGCGCAGGATGCGATGTATTCAAGAATGTTTTTGATTTCGCCGTCATCGTAGCGACCGCCGCCGACAGCAATAATCTTACCCATAAAATCACCTCGTAAATATTATGGTATATATTTTAAACCAAAAATTAAACATAATCAAGGTAATATGCTGTTGTTTTTTTATGGGTGTTGTGTTAATATTAAAATGTATATGAACTCAAACGGAGGTTAATTTATGACACGTTACGAATATGCAAAAGATTTGTATGCAAAAATAGGCATTGATACCGAGGAAGCGATTGCAAAGCTTTCTGACTTGCCGATTTCAATGCACTGCTGGCAGGGTGACGACGTTGTTGGCTTCGACTCAAAGGAAGCTCTTTCGGGCGGTATCCAGACAACGGGTAACTACCCCGGCAAGGCAACAACACCTGCCGAGCTTATGGCAGATATCGACAAGGCTTGCTCACTTATCCCCGGCAAGAAGAAGCTCAATCTTCATGCTTGCTATGCAATTTTTGAAAACGGCGAATTTGCAGACAGAGATGCACTTGAGCCGAAGCACTTCGCAAAATGGGTAGAATACGCAAAGGAAAGAGGAATGGGTATCGACTTCAACCCGACATATTTCTCTCATCCTATGGTAAAGGATAATCTTACTCTTTCATCTCCTGACGAGGAAGTGCGTACCTTCTGGGTAAATCACGGCAAGGCTTGCCTTAAAATTGCGGAATATTTTGCAGAGGAAACAGGCGTACCCTGCGTTATGAATATCTGGATTCCCGACGGCTACAAGGATATTCCTGCAGACAGACTTTCTCCGAGAGCACGTTTCAAGAAGAGCCTCGACGAAATTCTTGAAGTGCCCTACGATAAGTCAAAGGTTTACATAACTCTTGAATCAAAGGTTTTCGGCATTGGTCTTGAATCCTATACGGTCGGCTCTGCTGAGTTCAGCCTTTCTTATGTAAATTATAAAGGTATCACTCCTCTTATGGATAACGGTCACTACCACCCGACAGAAGTTGTTTCGGATAAGATTTCTTCACTTCTTCTTTTCAATGAAAAGATTGCTCTTCACGTGACAAGAGGTGTGCGCTGGGACAGCGACCACGTTATCATTTTCGATGACGAAACAAAGGAAATCGCAAAAGAAATCGTTGCAAACGATGCGCTTGACCGTGTGTTCATCGCAACGGACTATTTCGACGCATCAATCAACCGTGTTGCTGCATGGGTAATCGGTCTTCGCAATGTGCAGAAAGCAATGCTCAATGCGCTTCTTACTCCGCACGCAGCATTGACAGCATTGCAGGACAGCGCAAACACAACGAAGCTTCTTGCACTTCAGGAGGAAATGAAGACATATCCGTTTGCAGATGTATGGAATGAATATTGCGCACGTTGCGGTGTGCCCGTAGGTGAAAGCTGGTTCGAGGAGGTTGAAAAGTACGAAGCAGAAGTACTTTCAAAGAGATAATTATGAGATTGGTTGAAATTGAAAAATCATTGGTTTTTGAGCAGGATAAATTTTTCGCGCAGTGTCACGCATCCACAATCCTCAAGGTTGGCGAAAAGATTCTTTGCGCTTACTTTGCAGGCACGGAAGAGGGCAACGATGACGTAAGAATCTTCCTCTCTGTTAATGAAAACGGAAAATGGTCTGACCCCGAGCAGGTGTCTTTTACAGAAAATATTCCTTGCTGGAATCCCGTGCTTCTTGAAAAGGACGGAACAATCTACCTTTTTTTCAAGATAGGCAAGAAAATCACAGAATGGCAGACGTATCTTCGTAAGTCAACTGACGGCGGGAAGACATGGTCGGATGCTGTCGAGCTTGTTGAAGGTGACGTGTCGGACGGACGCGGTCCCGTTAAAAATAAAGCGATAGTCCTTTCTGACGGTACTGTTGTTGCGCCTGCATCAGCCGAAACAGCAACAACGTGGGACTCTTTCATCGACTTTTCGCGTGACGACTGCAAGACGTGGCAGAAGAGCAAAACAATATTTTTTGACCACGAAAATGCTGTTGGCAAGGGTATAATCCAGCCGACACTCTGGGAAGCTGACGGAAAAGTTTATGCATTTCTGCGTTCAACGGAAGGCTACGTTATGCGAAGCTTTTCGGAAAATCTTGTTGATTGGTCACCTGCAGAAAAAACAGACCTTCCGAACAACAACAGCGGTATCGACTGTGTAAAACTTCCGAACGGTGACGTTGCGGTTTTCTACAATCCCATAGCCTATGCCGGTTGGGGTGACAGAAACATTATCTCCTACGTGGTGACGAAGGATAACGGCGAAACCTTCCTTCCTGCGGTTGAGGTTGAAAGGGACGAGGATACCGAAGCGGAATTTTCTTACCCTGCGGCTATAACGGACGGAGAGTATGTTTACCTGACGTATACGCATTACCGCAAGAATGTAATGTTCAGAAAATTCAGAATTGAAGATTAATTGTAATCTTGCACAAAATTCAAAAGGATTTTTACACCGATACGTGTATTGACAAATGGTGTATAATATTTCTGTAAAATTTTTCAGGAGGATAATATTTATGAAAAAGATTTCAAAGAAAATCCTTGCAGTTGTTCTTTGCCTGACTTTCGTTTTCGGCGTTTCAGGAATTTCAACATCTGCTGAGGAAGCTACAGATGCAATTAAAAGAGTAAGCGTTTCTTTTAACGGCGACTCAATGACATCAAGAGGTTTCTGCTGGTACACAGAAAACTATTCTGATGCTGACGTTCAGATCGTTAAGACAGCAAACTTTAACGGTACATTCACAAATGCTGTTACATACTCTTCAGACAACATTTATCAGCTTCGTGACCAGTACTGCCACAAGGTAACGGTTTCTGACCTTGAAGCAGGTACAGAGTACACATACCGTGTTGGTGACAAGGCACAGAACCTCTGGAGCGAAGCAGGTACATTCAGAACAGACGACGGTGACGATGAGTTTTCATTCATCACAATCGCTGACGTACAGGCAAGCAGTGACGAAAACTTTGCAGAAGCTTCAGAAACTCTCAAGGGTGCGGTAGCAACTCTTCCTGAGTCTGAATTCACAACAACACTCGGCGACTATGTTAACGACAACACAAACGAAGAGTGGGACTGGTATTTCAAAAACTTCCAGTTCTCAAACATGTCCACAACAGTTGCTCCCGTTGCAGGTAACCACGACGGTAACATCACAAACAAGCTCAACATCAACGTTTTCAACTCAATGTTCAACCTTTCAAACGAGAACACAGAGTCAAACGTTAACTGGGTAAACGGTGTTTACTATTCATTTGATTACGGCAACGCTCACATTGCAGTTCTCAACACAAACGATATGTATCCGATGTCACAGTCACAGAGAAACTGGCTTATCAACGATATGACAGCTTCTGATGCAGACTGGAAATTCGTTTTCATGCACAGAGCTATGTTCTCAGAGGGCAAGAACATCAACAAGCCCGATACAATCATCATGAGAAACGTTCTCGGCGAAATTTTTGCTGAGCTTGATATCGACTTTGTATATGCAGGTCACGACCACGTTTACTACCGTTCACATCCCGTTATCGGTGATGAGGTTGTTAAAAACGTTACATATGTAACAGAGAACTACAAGGGCGAAGAAATCACATTCGCAAACAACCCTGACGGAACAGTTCACATCCTTCCCTCAACAGCAGGTACAAAGAGATACGGCCTCAACGAAGATGCTATCGATCCTATCAGCGAAGCTTGTGCATTCGACCTTTCAACAAGTGATATGGGCGGTTGCTTTATGACAACAGTTGTTGACGGCGATAAGGTTATCATCAAGTCATACCTTGTTGATGACGAAACAGAGGAAATCACTCTTATTGACCAGTATGCAATCAAGAAGGATCTTTCTCAGAAGACTGAATTCGAGCCGACAAACCTTCCGACAGACAACATTTCAAACATCGACGATTACATTTCAAACATCGTTTCTGAAATCATCGGAATGCTTTACAGCTACGTTGCAGTTCTTCTTCCGCAGGTAATCAAAGGCTTGTTTTAATTCCAAAATAAAAATTTAAATCTGTCGGGCAGACGTTTTTGTCTGTCCGACAGTTCTTTTTTTGTAACAAAATACACAAAACGGTCGATAATTTTCTACATATCATTTGAATATTATAGTCAAAATTACTTGAATTTTGTTTTGTGCTTTGGTAAAATAATAAATGTATAAGTGGATAAGTCCGCCTATTAAAAGGGAGGGATTAAAAGTGAACAAGGAAAATCATCCGAACGATGTTCCCGTGTATCTGTTCCATCAGGGAAACAACGCAAAGGCGTACGAGTTTCTCGGTGCGCACCGTGCCGATAACGGCAGGGTCGTTTTCCGTGTCTGGGCGCCGAATGCACAGGCAGTGAGTGTCGTTGGCGAATTCAACGGCTGGAACAACGATGCAAATCATATGTATCGCCTTTCCGACGGCTCAATCTGGGAATGTTTCGTCGAAAACATCAATCAGTTTGACACCTACAAATTCTGCATCACGGCACGGGACGGCAGAAGAATCTTGAAAGCCGATCCCTATGCATTCCACGCGGAAACACGTCCCGACACGGCATCGAAATTTTACGATATTGAAGGCTATGAGTGGAAAGACTCAAAGTGGATGAAAGCGCGAAAGTCGAAGTCTGCTTATGAAAGCCCGATGAATATTTACGAAGTGCATCTCGGCTCGTGGAAGGTTCACGGCGAAGAAATATTTTATTCTTACCGTCAGCTTGCCGATGAATTGACAAAATACGTAAAAGAAATGGGATATACTCACGTAGAGCTTTTGCCGATAAGCGAGCATCCGTTTGACGGCTCGTGGGGATACCAGGTGACGGGCTACTTCGCACCGACCTCGCGTTACGGCGAACCGAAGGATTTTATGTACTTTGTGGACAAGTGCCACGAGGCTGGTCTGGGTGTTATCCTCGACTGGGTACCTGCCCACTTCCCGAAGGATGCACACGGGCTTTACGAATTCGACGGTCAGCCGCTTTATGAATACGAAGATATGCTCAAGGGTGAGCACAGACAGTGGGGCACAAGGGTTTTTGACTACGGCAAGAATGAAGTCAGAAGCTTCCTCACGTCAAGCGCACTCTTCTGGCTTGAAAAATATCATATCGACGGACTCAGGGTTGATGCCGTTGCTTCAATGCTTTATCTTGACTATTGCCGTACTGAAGGCAACTGGCGACCGAACAAAAACGGCGGCAACGAAAACCTTGAAGCAATCGAATTTCTGCAGAATCTTAACACGTCAATCTTCCGTGAATACGGCGACGTTCTGATGATTGCGGAGGAAAGCACAGCGTGGCCGATGGTTTCCAAGCCCGTCTGTGACGGCGGTTTAGGTTTTAACTTCAAGTGGAATATGGGTTGGATGAACGACTGTCTGCGATATTTCTCAATGGACGGAATTCACAGAAAGTTCAATCATAATAACCTCACATTCTCTTTCTTCTATGCTTTTTCGGAAAACTTTGTTCTGCCGATTTCGCACGACGAGGTTGTTCACGGCAAATGCTCCCTCATCAACAAGATGCCGGGCGAGTATGAAGAAAAATTTGCTGGTGTACGTTCTTTCCTCGGTTATATGATGGCTCATCCGGGCAAAAAGCTTATGTTTATGGGTCAGGAATTCGGACAGTTCATTGAGTGGAATTATAAGCAGGGTCTTGATTGGCTCTTGCTTGACTATGAAGCTCACCGTAAGCATATGCATTTCGTTAAAACAATCAACGAGCTTTATAAATCAACTCCTGCACTCTGGGAGATTGATTATAACTGGGAAGGCTTCAACTGGATAAGCAACGACGACGTTGACAATTCGGTAATAGCTTTCAGGCGAATTGATAAGGATAAAAAAGAAATCATTGCCGTTTGCAATTTCACTCCCGTTGACCGTGAGAATTACTGCATTGGTGTTCCGAAAGCGGGCAGCTACAAGGTTGTTCTTAACACGGATGCGGAAGAATTCGGCGGCAAGGGCAAAGGCTCAACGGGCAGCGTGAAGAGCAAAAAAGCTCCGATGCACGGCTTCGAAAACAGTATTTCGCTCGACCTTCCGGGTCTGAGTGTAATATATCTCAAAGCTCCGGTTTCGAGAAAAAGAAAAACAACAAACGAAAATGCCGCAAAAAATGCGACGAAATAAAAAGGAGGCAGCACTTAATGTCACGCAAACACGAATGTATCGCAATGCTCCTTGCAGGCGGACAGGGAAGCAGACTCGGGATACTGACAAAAAACATCGCCAAACCTGCCGTACCCTACGGCGGAAAATACAGAATCATCGATTTCCCGCTTTCAAACTGTGTAAACTCAGGTATTTACACAGTGGGCGTACTTACACAGTATCAGCCTCTTGAGCTTAACGATTATATCGGAAACGGACAGGCATGGGACCTTGACCGTGCAGACGGCGGTGTTCATATCCTTTCTCCGTATCAGCAGATTCAGGGTACAGAATGGTATAAGGGTACGGCAAACGCTATCTATCAGAACATCAATTTCATTGACAGATATGACCCCGAATATGTCCTCATCCTTTCAGGTGACCATATCTATAAGATGGACTATTCAAAGATGCTCGGCTTCCATAAGGAAAAGAATGCCGACTGTACAATCGCAATGCTTGAAGTGCCATGGGAAGAGGCTTCGCGTTTCGGTCTTATGATTGTTAACGAGGACGGCTCAATCTCCGAGTTTGAAGAAAAGCCGAAGAATCCGCGTTCAAACAAAGCTTCAATGGGTGTTTATGTATTCTCATGGAAGAAGCTCCGTCAGTATCTTCTTGACGATGAAGCAAATCCGTCATCAAGCAACGACTTCGGTCACGACCTCATCCCTGCAATGCACGAAGCAGGCGAGAGAATGTTTGCTTATGAATTTGACGGCTACTGGAAAGACGTTGGTACAATCGACAGCTTGTGGGAGGCTAACCTTGACCTTCTTAATCCCCAGGTTGACCTCGACCTTACGGATTCAAGCTGGAAGATTTACGCAAAGAATCCCGTAACCTGTCCGCACTACGTTGCAGACACTGCAAAGGTACAGAATTCAATGATTGCCGAAGGCTGCGAAATCGAAGGTGAAGTTGATTTCTCCGTTCTTTTTGCAAATGTTAACGTTGAAGAAGGCGCAATCGTTAAGGATTCAATCATTATGCCCGGCAGCGTTATCAAGTCAGGCGCAAAGGTTCAGTATGCAATCGTTGCGGAAAACGTAACTGTTGAAAGCGGCGCCTGTGTCGGTAAGCGTCCTGAAGACACAGCAAACCTCGAAGATTGGGGCGTTGCGGTTGTCGGCCCGAATGTGAATGTCGGCAAGGGTGCTTGCGTTGAACCCAAGGCAATGATCGGCGAAGATGTAAAGGGGGCAGAATGATGAGAGCCAATAATGTACTCGGACTTGTTTTTTCAAACAATTTTGATAACTATCTTAACGAACTGACATCTATGCGTTCAATGGGCTCTGTGCCCTACGGCGGACGCTACCGTCTTATCGACTTCAACCTTTCCGTAATGGTAAACAGCGGAATGGGCAAGGTTGGTATTATTACAAAGAGCAACTACCAGTCGCTTATGGACCACGTCGGAAACGGACGTGCATGGGACCTTTCAAGAAAGAACGGCGGTCTTTATATCCTTCCTCCGTTCAACTCTGCAAATACAGGTCTTTACTCGGGCAGAATTGAAGCTGTTGCAGGTGTTATGAACTTCCTTCAGTATTCTGATGAAGAGTATGTTCTTATGTGTGACTGTAACGCACTTTATAACTTTGACCTTACAAAGATGTTTGCTTACCACGAGGAAAAGGGTGCGGACATCACAATCGCTTACGTAAACGGCGAAACTCCCGAAATTTCCGAGCTTGCAATTCTCGGCATTGAGGAAGACGGCAAGGTTAATTCAGTTTCACGCAGACTTAAGGACGGCGTTGAAAACTATTCAATAAACATCGTGCTTTTAAGAAAGTCTTTGCTTGAAAGACTTATCAACGAAGCAACAAGCCTCGGCTTCCGTTCGTTCACGGAAGATATCCTCAAGAGAAATGTTGCAAAGCTTAAGATTTTTGGCTATGAAGTAACAGGTTTCGTAAAGCTTCTTGATTCAATGCAGAGCTATTTCGAAGCAAATATGGCATTGCTTGACAAGGGAACAAGAAATGCACTTTTCCGTTCTCATCCTGTTTATACAAAGGTTAAGGACGACGTTCCGGCAATTTACGGTCTTGGTTCCGAAGTTACAAATTCGCTCGTTGCAGACGGCTGTGTAATTGAGGGTAAGGTAGAAAACAGTATCCTCTTCCGCGGCGTTCACGTCGGTAAGGATGCAGTTATTAAAAACTGTGTTCTTATGCAGAATACTTATATCGGTGACGATGTTTCTCTCAACTGTGTTGTTGCGGATAAGAACGTTGTTATCAAGCCGAACAAGGTGCTTTCGGGTGACGAGAAATTCCCCGTTTACATCGGCAAGGGTATCGTAATTTAACTTTTGAAAACTATTTTCACGAAAGGGTGATTACTAATGAAGGTTTTATATGCAGCAAGTGAAGCTTTGCCGTTTATGGCGAGTGGAGGTCTTGGCGACGTTGCAGGCTCTTTGCCTCAGGCGCTCAGAAAAAGACTTATCGGTTGCCGTGTGGTAATGCCTCTTTATGATACAATCCGTCAGGAGCTCAAGGACACAATGAAGTTCATCACTCATATCTGTGTGCCTGTAGCTTGGCGCCGTCAGTATTGCGGAATTTTTGAAGCAAAGCACAACGGTGTTATCTACTATCTTCTTGACAATCAGTATTATTTCAAGCGCGATACAATCTACGGTCAGTATGACGATGCAGAGCGTTTCGCATTCTTCTCAAGAGCGATTCTTGAGATTATTCCCTATATCGATTTCAAACCCGACATCATTCACTGTAACGACTGGCAGACAGCACTTACACCTGTTTACTATTCAGCAATGTATGCTAATTCACCGGGTTATGAAAACATAAAGACAATCTTTACAATTCATAATATCCAGTATCAGGGTATCTACGGCAAAGAAGTGCTCGAGGATGTCCTCGGCATTCCGCAGGAGCATGCGTCTTTGCTTGAATATGACGGCTGTGTAAACTTTATGAAGGGCGCAATTGAATGTGCAAACAAGGTTACAACAGTAAGCCAGTCATATGCCGACGAAATCCTTGATCCTTGGTATTCTCACGGTCTTGACAGCATTCTTAACGAAAGAAGATACAAGCTCAGCGGTATCCTCAACGGTATTGATGTGATTGGTTACGACCCCGAAACGGATAAGAGCATCAGAGCTAATTATTCCGCGGCTAAGCCTGAGGATAAGAAGCTCAATAAAGAGGATTTGCAGCAGGCGATGGGACTTCCCGTCCGTGCAGACGTGCCGATTGTCGGTATGGTTTCCCGTCTTGTTGCTCACAAGGGTCTTGACCTTGTAAAGGGTATTCTTGACGAGCTTCTTGCAACAAGCGAAATGCAGCTTGTTGTCCTCGGTTCGGGCGATTATGAATATGAAAGCTTCTTCAGAGAAATTGCCGCAAAGTATCCTGACAAGGTAGGTCTTCGTATCGGATTCATTCCTGACCTTGCACGTAAGATTTATGCAGGCGCGGATATGTTCCTTATGCCTTCAAAGAGTGAGCCCTGCGGTCTTTCACAGATGGTTGCTCTTCGTTACGGTACAGTGCCCATCGTCCGTGAAACAGGCGGTCTTCGCGATTCAATTTCAGACTGCGGTGACGGCGAAGGTAACGGCTTTACATTCAAGAGCTACAATGCTCACGATATGCTCGATGCAATCCGCCGAGCATTGACGGTTTATTATAACCACGACTGGGCGGCACTTACACAGCGTGCACTTGAATGTGATTACAGCTGGGGACGTTCGGCTAACACTTATATCAAACTTTACAAAGCAACACTAAAGGATCAGTAAAAACAAATGAAGACATATTACATTCAACTTATAAGAAACGGTCTGACTGCAGGCAACGTCGGCGGCCGTTACATCGGCCATACGGATGAAGAGCTGAGTGCCGAGGGAATTGAACAGATAAATCAGATGAAAACGGATTATAAATATCCTGCCGTTGAAGCTGTTTTTTCAAGCCCCCTGAAGCGTTGTACGCAAACGGCAAAGCTTATATACCCGAACTGTGAACCGATAATCATTGACGGTTTCATCGAATATAACTTCGGTGAGTTTGAAGGAAAATCTGCAGAGGAGCTGGAAAATCATCCGGTTTTCCCCGATTGGCTTGCAGGCAAGAAGGGCGTTTCGCCTCCTTTCGGAGAGAGCAACGAGGAGTTTTCACAAAGAATTGCGCAGACTATGATAAAGGTCATTGACGGTGTTATTCAATCAGGTATAACAAAAACTGCGATTGTCACCCACGGCGGAGTTATTATGGCGCTTCTTGCGATGTTCGGTCTGCCCGAAGCTTCAATGCACGAATGGCTTACTCCCGGTGGTTGCGGATACACAATCCGTGTCACTCCGTCACTCTGGTCGCAGGGCAGGAAGTTTGAAGTCTTTGCGCAGATTCCCGAAATCGAGGGTGAGGATGAGTTCCGCGATATCGATGACGGCTTCAATGTTGAAGATTTCTTATATGATTAATTTTTGAAAGCAGTGAATTTTATGGATTATATTTCACAGCTTATACAGCGGTATCCGATTCTCAGCGAGAACGAAAAAGATATCCGTCTGTTTTGCGAAATGCTTATAAACTGCTATGAATGGGGCGGCAAGCTTCTCGTCTGCGGAAACGGCGGAAGCTGTGCCGATGCCGAGCATATTGCAGGCGAGCTTATGAAAGGTTTTCTGAAAAAAAGACCATTGTCCGAAGAACAGAAATTGAAAATGATTTCTGCTGTTCCCGAGCTTGAGAATATCGATATCGGTATGCTTCAGCAGGGTTTGCCTGTGTATACTCTTAACAGCGGTGCAGCACTTACAACAGCCTTTGCCAACGACTGTGACCCTGACCTGATTTATGCTCAGCAGGTGCTTGCCATAGGCAAGAAGGGCGATGTTTTCCTCGGAATCAGCACGTCGGGCAACGCAAAGAATGTTTATTCTGCGGCGGCTGTCGCAAAGTCCTTGGGAATAAAAACGGCAGCGCTTTCAGGCAGAAACGGCGGAAAGCTAAAGGAAATCTGCGATGTTTCAATCGTAGTCAGCGAGGATGAAACCTTTAAAATTCAGGAGCTTCATTTGCCCGTCTACCACGCAATCTGCGCAACGGTCGAAGAGCATTTTTTTAAAGAATAAAAGAAACGGCTTGGAGAAATGAAGTGAACCCAAAAGTTTAGACAAAATAAAATGTTAGATTGTTAGTGAATGAGTTCGGTATTGCACCGGGCTCATTCCTTTTAATTTCATAGAGATTCTATCGTTGTTGTAGTAATTGATATAATTTTTCAACTCA
>JAZSID010000079.1:0-2057 GCA_045533625.1 Acutalibacteraceae bacterium
ACATCTACAATCAATCCCACATACCTTGTTTATCTTGCTGCACAGGTTGCAAACAACGATTTATCATTGCTGTCTAATAACATAACGGTAAGAGATTTGATCGAAATTGCTGGTGATGTACATCATATTTTCCCGAAAGAATATCTCAAATCAAATGGATTTAATAAAAACCTTTATAATCAAGATGCGAACTATGCTTACCTTGACACGCAAGTTAATAAGTCGATTGGCAAACAGGCTCCCTGCGAGTATTTTGCAAAAGCTTTAAAACAGTGCGATACAAAAATTGTCGAGTGTGGTTCCATTACAGACCTTGACGCTTTGAAAGCAAATCTTGCCGCAAACTGCATTCCTTTTGAAGCTTGCGAAATGACTCACGAAGATTACGAAGGATTCCTTGAAAGTCGTCGCAAACTTATGGCAAAGAAAATTAAGGATTACTATTATAGTTTATAAGCTATAACACAAAACTTCCCATATCAAGGAAGTAATAAAGGAGGACACAAAATGGGTCCTATATTAAGTAAAAAACAAATGACAGAGGAAGATATAAAACTTCATTATATAACTCCTGCTATTCAAAGCAAATGGGGTCTTGACCGTATTACCATGGAAACGAGAATTACTGACGGTAGAGTCAACATTAAAGGTAATCTTGTTGCAAGAGAAAAGCCTAAAAAGGCAGACTATGTTTTATATCTCAATAAATATAAGCCCATTGCTATTGTTGAAGCAAAAGATAATAATCATTCTGTATCTTATGGATTACAGCAGGCAAAATTATACGCCTTAATGCTTGATGTTCCCTATGCTTTCAGCTCTAATGGCGATGGTTTTCAGGAGTATGATTTCCTTACAGGTAAAGAAAGAACATTAGCTATGGACGAGTTCCCCACGGTTGAAGAACTGACTGCCCGTTGGGAAGTTGGAGCTAATGATGGCGAGGGTGTTTCTGACAACGAAAGAAAAGTAATTGCACAGCCGTACTATTCAAGTCAGAATACTTATGCACCTCGTTACTATCAGCGTAATGCTATCAACCGTACTGTAGAAGCGATTGCTAAGGGACAGGACCGTCTGTTGCTTGTAATGGCAACAGGTACAGGTAAAACTTATACTGCTTTTCAAATTGTTTATCGTTTGCTTAAAAGCGGCTTAAAGAAAAAGGTTTTATATCTTGCTGACAGAAACATTCTGGTTGACCAGTCTATTCAGCAGGACTTTTCGCCGCTTGAAAAAACGATTCATAAAATCAATTTTGCTAAAGACGATCCGGTTACAATCACTTCGCATGAAGTGTATTTCTCACTCTATCAACAGCTTGCAGGTAACAATGCTGACGAAGAAGATGAAACTTCAAGTGAAGATGCCGTAGAACGTTTTGCACAGCTGTTCAACAAAGATTTCTTTGACCTTATTATCGTTGATGAGTGTCACAGAGGTTCCGCCAAAAAGGACAGCAACTGGCGAAAGATTCTTGAATACTTCTCATCTGCAACGCAGATAGGTATGACTGCGACACCAAAAGAAACAAAGTATATTTCAAATATTGATTACTTTGGCGAGCCTGTTTATACATATAGCCTTCGTGAAGGTATTGAAGATGGTTTCCTTGCACCTTTTAAGGTTATCAACATCAAAACAGATATCGGTGAAGGCTGGCGTCCGTGCTATGGTCAGCGTGATAAATTCGGCAACGAAATTGAAGACCGAATTTATACCAATAGTGATTTTGATTACAACATTATTCTTGAAGACCGTACTTTCGAGGTTGCAAAAGAGATAACAGAATATCTTAAAAGTACTGACAGAATGCAGAAAACTATCGTGTTCTGTGCAAATGAAGATCACGCGGACAGAATGAGAACGGCTCTTACCAATCTTAACGCTGATATGTGTAAAGATAATCCTGACTATGTAGTCAGAATTACCGGTTCAGACCCTTACGGCAAGAGTAAATTGAAATATTTCATTTCGGTTAATCCCGAAGGTCCCGTTATAGCTACTACTTCAAAGCTTCTTTCAACCGGTGCAGACTGTAAAATGACTAAGCTTAT
>JAZSID010000010.1:0-2745 GCA_045533625.1 Acutalibacteraceae bacterium
AAATGAAGCTAAAAGATATGTTCAGAAATATAAGTAAGATGGTTATTTGATGCGGTTCTAAAGTGAGACGTACCTCCAAAAAATCGACGAATTTCGACAAGAAGTTCGTCGATTTTACTTTCATCTCTTCACTATTCACTCTTTACTATCATTGGGTCGATTTTTGGGAAAGTAATAAGTAAGAAGTAAGAGTGAATAAGTGATGGCGGTACACCCTCGCCCGATTGTAATTTCGTATTATCTGTGATATAATCAGTTCGACAAATAAGAATTTATAGGTGCCATGTATGGAAATTATAAAAAATTATCTTCACATAGGTGTAAAAGAACCTTTCTGTGTTCTTCACGCAAGCGATACTCATATTGCTTTTGCGGATAACAGAGAAACCGAAAGAAAAATTACACTCTCCGAGCAAAGAAAATTGCATTTCCCTTTTGCAGAAGCAGACCTTGAATTCCTGAAAATAAAAGTGCAGACGGAGCAAAGACCGATTATATACACAGGTGATCTGATTGATTTTGTTTCAGAGCTGAATTTCGAAAAAGCTGAGGAGTTCTGTAACTCGGTTGATATCTTTATGAGTGCAGGTAATCACGAATTCAGTCATTATCTGGGTGAGGCAAAAGAAGACGCTGCCTACAGAAACTTAAGCCTTGCAAGGGTACAGAAAATATTCAGAAATGATATAAGGTGTTCTTCAAGAATAATCGGCGGAGTAAATTTTGTAGCCATTGATAATTCATATTATCTTTTTGAAAAAGAACAGCTCGATTTTCTAAAAAAAGAAACAGAGAAAGAATATCCCGTAATTCTTTGTGTTCATGTGCCTCTATACACAAAAGAGTTTTACGATTTTGAAATAAAAAGCGAAGGCGACCCCGCTTATCTTATGTCCGTTCCCGAAGATCTGATGCAAAACTATTCACCGCACAGATTTGAACAGCAATTGCAGGATGAAACAACTGCTGAGGCATACGATTTCATTGTTAATTGCAGAAAAATAAAGGCAATTCTCTCCGGTCATCTTCACGAAAATTTTGAAGGAACGGTAAACGGTAATATATATCAGATTACAACAGGTTGCTCAACAGTAAGAGAAATCTTCATTAAATAAATATTCACAAAAATAATGCACTTATCAGTATTGATTTGTGCATTTTGTTGTATTATAATATGTTTAACAATTTAATTTTGGAGGTTGAGCAAATTGAAAACCTGGCAAAAAGCAACGTTCATAATTGTGCTTATAGCATTCATTGTGGCATCCGTTACTATCTCCTTCGTATCAATGGCAAGAGCACCGTTTGAATACGAATATCAGACAGCACTTGATAACCCGTCATCTGTAGAAGGTTGGGTGCTTTTCGGCTTTAACGGAAACACAAGTACAAAAGAAGTGTATATTGATTTTGTACGTGACGAAGACGGCAATAATCCCGATACTTCCAAGCCCGTTTCAGCTGTCGGCAAATTCACAATGAATACCGATGAATATGTTGAGGTTATTCATATCGGCAAGGATGTTAAATACATAGATGAAACTTCGTTTTTCTATTGCAAAGAACTCAAGGCAATAGAGGTTGACGCGGCGAATGAGTATTACACCTCCGTTGACGGTGTTCTTTACACAAAGGATATGAAAAAAATACTTGTTTATCCTATTATGAAAGATAACGTAACAGGTAAATACGCAATTCCTGAGGGTGTTGAAAGAATCGGTAAATGTGCTTTCTATAAAAACGAAGCTCTTACCGAAATTACATTGCCCTCAACATTAAAAGAAATCGGCGATATGGCATTTTTTAAGTGTGAGAAAATATCACTCGTCACTCTTCCCGACGGTCTTGAAAAAATCGGAAACGACGCATTCAGCTATTGTCAGGGAATGTCACCGGTTATGTATATTCCCGATTCGGTTACGGAAATCGGAAGCTTTGCTTTCCATTCCTGTTCTAATCTGAAGGAATTCTATATGGGAGCGCAAAACGAAGCGCAAATAACCTTCGGTGACAGCTGGCTTCCCAAAAACATTAAAAAGATTGTTGTTTATGTCGCTCCCAAGGCACAGTACGCCAAAACCCGCGACAATGCAAATCTCAGAATAACTGAGCTTCTTACGGAAGGAGGAGAAAACTGATGGCAAAATCAAAAAGCAACGATAAGATGAATATCTTTCAGGAAATGAAAAAATATTGGAACACCCCTGCCGAGGGAAAATACGTTCCGTACAAAGAATATTTTTCAATTTTTGCCGCAATCGGCGGTGACTACACCCTTAAATATCTCCAGAGTTTTCTTTCCTTTGGCACAGGTTGTTACCTTATTGCATATTACTACGAAATTCCACTTCTCACTTTCAGTGCAATAAACGTTTTCTTTATCGCATCAACCTATTTCTGGAATCTTCTTAATATGGGTGTTGATGCAAATTTAGGTTTTCTTCCCAAAAGAATTGAACGTAAATATAATGCAGTGTATCTGACCTTTGCTGTTTTAGGTTTACTGATGCTTATATTTGATTTCTCCTTTATTCTTCCCGACGGCGTTGCCAACATCATAGATACCCGTTGGAAAGGTATCAACAGCTTCAACGTTTTTAAAATCTTCGGTGCGCATTTTCTCACAAACGGTTGGAGTGGATTCAGAAATATTCTTATCAGAAAAAAGCTACTCAAAAAGCTCGGCAGATACAAAATCTTTGCCTACGCAAATGTCATTCAGTGTCTCATTGTTGTAGTGCTTAT
>JAZSID010000146.1:0-7547 GCA_045533625.1 Acutalibacteraceae bacterium
GAATATCAGACGTTGTGCAAAATACGGCATTAAATGTATTACATATAATTTTATGCCCGTGTTTGACTGGACAAGAACCGATCTTGCGATGGATATGGGTAACGGTGCAACTTGCCTGAGTTATAACGGTATTCAGGTTGAAGGAAAGAGTCCCGAGGATATGTTCAGAGAGATTGACGATAACTCAAACGGTTACGCTATGCCGGGTTGGGAAACTGAGCGTATGGGTGAAATCAAGGCTCTTTTTGAAAAATATAAGAATGTAACTGCAGAGGATATGTGGAACAATCTTAAGCATTTCCTTGAAGAAATTATTCCCGTTTGTGAGGAATGCGATGTCAGAATGGCTATCCATCCCGATGATCCGCCGTGGGATATTTTCGGACTTCCGCGTATTATCAAGAATATTGAGGATCTGAGAAAATTCCTTAAACTTGTCGATTCTCCGTATAACGGACTTACATTCTGCACAGGCTCACTCGGAGCAAGCGCTTCAAACGACCTTCCTGCGATGATCCGTGAAGTGGGCGACAGAATCTATTTTGCGCATCTGAGAAATATTAAAATCCGCGAGAGCTGGTTCAATGAAACATCACATCTTTCTTCCGACGGTTCTCTTGATATGTACGAAATCGTCAAGGCTTTGCAGGATGCAGGCTTCGACGGATATATAAGACCCGATCACGGCAGAATGATCTGGGGTGAAGTTGCAAGACCGGGTTACGGTCTTTATGACAGAGCTCTCGGTGCTGCTTATCTCAACGGACTTTGGGAAGCAGTTGAAAAATCAAAGTAATACGGAGGAAATATATATGACAGAGCATAAAAGTCTTAAAGGTAAGGTAGCTGTAATCACAGGCGGCGGCGGTGTGCTTTGCTCAGGCTTCGCAAAGACACTTGCACAGCAAGGTGTTAAAGTTGCCGTGCTTGATCTTAATGAAGCTGCTGCACAGAAAGTTGCTGATGAAATTGTTGCAGATGGCGGTACAGCTATCGCTGTCGGATGTAATGTTCTTGAGCCTGAAAGCATGAAGGCTGCAAGAGATATTATCGCTGAAAAGCTCGGTACCTGCGATATCCTTCTCAACGGTGCTGGCGGTAATAATCCTAAGGGTACAACAACAAAGGAAACACTTGAAAAGATTGACCTTATAGAAAAAGATGAGAATGTTAAAACTTTCTTTGATCTTGATCCCCAGGGTATTTCTTTCGTATTCAACCTTAATTTCCTCGGAACACTTATTCCCACGCAGATTTTTGCAAGAGATATGGCAATGAAAGAGGATAGTTGCATCGTTATGGTAACGTCTATGAATGCTTTCCGTCCTCTTACAAAAATTCCTGCTTACTCTGCAGCAAAGGCAGCTGTTGCAAACTTTACTCAGTTTATGGCTGTTCATTTTGCAGAAATGGGTATCCGTGTAAATGCAATCGCACCCGGCTTTTTCTCAACTCAGCAGAATAAGACTCTTCTTTGGAATGAAGACGGCACGCCGACAGCAAGAACCGGTAAGATTCTTGCAGCAACTCCGATGGGTCGTTTTGGCGAACCGGAAGAACTTGCAGGTGCATTGCTCTTCCTTTGCGATAAAGAGTACTCAGGTTTTGTAACTGGTACTACAATCGCTGTTGACGGCGGTTTCAATGCATATTCGGGTGTATAAAATTTACAGATTCAACCGAAAAGAGGTGGCGGAATGTCTGCGAAAGTCAGCATAATTGTAACGGTCTATAATCTTGAAGAGTATATTGAAAACTGCATCAGAAGCTTGTTGAATCAGACTTATGAAAATATCGAGATTCTGTGTATTGATGACGGGAGTAAGGATAATTCTGCCGAAGTTATTGCAAAGCTTATTGAAGAAGACAGCCGTATAAAGTATATCCGCAAGGAAAATGGCGGAGTTTCATCTGCAAGAAACAAAGGTCTTGAAGTTGCAGATGGCGAGTACATTATGTTTGTCGACGGTGACGATTATATGCATTATCAGGCAGTTGAAATTTTTGTTAATTCAATTGAGTTTTCGGATTTTGATATTGTATGTGCACCTGAATTCAAAACTTCTCTGACTGATGAACCAATGTCTGAAATAGTTAACCATAAATGCGAAGAAACGGATCATAGCGGATTATTCTCGTACAAATACGGTTCCGTTTTAGGTAAATCTGTCTGGAGTAAAATTTTCAGAAATGATGTTGCAAAATCAGTAAAGTTTGTTGAAGAATTCAGTAGTGGTGAAGATGCAAACTATATTGTCAAAATTCTTTGTAAAGATGCAAATGTTGGAGTTGTTGATAAAAAATTGTATTATTACTTTACAAGAGAAAATTCGTGTGTTACGTCAGATTTTAATTTGAATAAGTTTTCAATTACGCTGTCTTTTGATGATTTATGTGGACATCTTGAATGTGCAGAATATAGAACACTGAAAGCTTATTGCTTACAATATCTCTTTCAGTCAATACTTTATAACCGTACATATTCTATCGGTACACCTGCTCAAGAATATGTATTGGCTGAAAGTAAACGTATAGGAAACAAATGGCTTAAGGCTTTTATAAAAAATTCCGATATCAATATTATTATAAGAATTATGTTTGTCTTGTTCTTTAAATCAAGACATCTATACGAGTTTGCACGTATGATTCAGGATCCGACGATGAAAGATTTTTATAAAAACAGAAAAAAGAACAGAAAGGTTTGATATAATGGAGCTTAATTTAAGACCGCAGAATGAATGCGCTTTTGATATGCTCTCGCTCGGCGAAGTTATGTTACGACTTGATCCGGGCGACTCAAGGATTAAAACAGCAAGAAGCTTCCGCGTCTGGGAGGGCGGTGGCGAGTATAATGTTGCAAGAGGCCTGAGAAGATGTTTCGGACTTAAAACAGCAGTTGTAACCGCACTTGCTGATAATGAAATCGGTCGACTTGTTGAAGATTTTATGCTTCAGGGTGGTGTTGACGTTTCACTTGTAAAGTGGGTTAAGTATGACGGTATCGGCAGAACTGTGCGTAACGGACTCAACTTTACGGAAAGAGGCTACGGTATAAGAGGCGCTGTCGGCGTTTCGGACAGAGGTAATACTGCAGCTTCACAGCTTAAAGCAGGCGATATAGACTGGGATTATATCTTCGGTACTCTCGGTGTAAGATGGCTTCATACGGGCGGTATTTTTGCTGCTCTTTCTGATACAACGGCTGAAGTTGTAATTGAAGCGGTAAAGGCTGCAAAGAAATACGGTACAATCGTTTCTTATGACCTTAACTACCGTCCTTCTCTCTGGAAGGATATCGGCGGCAAGGAGAAGGCACAGCAGGTTAATAAGGAAATTGCAAAGTATATCGATGTTATGATCGGTAATGAAGAAGATTTCACAGCCTGCCTCGGTCTTGAAGTTGAAGGTAACGACGAAAACCTCAAGGAGCTTAACCTTGACGGATATTTCAAGATGATTGAAAATGCAGTTAAGGTTTATCCTAATTTTAAGGTTATTGCTACAACACTCCGTACTGTTAAAACAGCAACAGTTAACGATTGGAGTGCAATTTGTTGGGCTGACGGAAAGATTTATAAAGGGATGGATCTTCCGGGACTTGAAATTTACGACCGTGTTGGCGGTGGTGACAGTTTTGCATCAGGTCTTGTTTACGGTCTTATGACAACAGGCGATGCACAGGCGGCCGTTAATTACGGAGTTGCACACGGTGCACTTGCAATGACAACACCGGGCGACACTTCAATGGCAAGCAAGGCCGAGGTTGAAAGAATCGTCAGCGGTGCAGGCGCAAGAGTTCAGAGATAAGGAGATTTAATAATGGATAAAGAGAGAATTTTAACAAGAATTCAGGACTGCGGTATTGTTGCAGTTGTACGTGCAGAAAGCACGGATAAGGCTGAGAGAATCGTTGATGCATGTATGGAGGGCGGAGTTGCAGCAATTGAGCTTACTTTTACTGTTCCTCATGCTGACAGAGTTATTGAAGAACTTGCAAAGAAATATGATGAAAACGACATCATCCTTGGTGCAGGTACTGTTATGGATGCCGCAACGGCTCGTATTGCTATGCTCAGCGGAGCGCAGTACATTGTAAGCCCGTATCTTGACATTGAAACACTTAAAATGTGTAACCGTTACAGGGTTGCAATGATGCCCGGTATTATGACTGTACGCGAAGGTGTTATGGCTATGGAAAACGGTGCAGATATCCTTAAAGTATTCCCCGGTGACCTTTTCGGTCCGAAGATTATCAAGGATATCAGAGGACCTATTCCTTACGCTAAAAAGATGCCTACAGGCGGTGTTGAGGTTAATAATGTCGGTGAATGGATCAAAGCCGGTGCAGTTGCTGTCGGTGCCGGTTCATCTCTTACCGCAGGTGCTAACACAGGTGATTATAAAAAAATTACAGAAACAGCTAAACAGTTCGTTGAAAACATTAAGGCTGCAAGAGCTGAATTAAAATAATTATTCCGAGGTATAAATACTATGTTTGTTGACATAGCGAAAATTAAAATCAGAGCAGGTGACGGCGGAAACGGTGCCGTCGCCTTCCATCGTGAAAAGTATGTTGCCGCAGGCGGTCCGGACGGTGGTGACGGCGGAAAGGGCGGAAATATCGTTTTTAAAGTCAACGATAATCTTTCAACACTTGCTGATTTCCGTTATAAAAGAAAGTACAGAGCACCGAACGGTGAACCCGGTCAGACAGGTAAAAGAAACGGAAAAAGCGGTGCTGACCTTGTGATTGAAGTGCCGAGAGGTACTGTTATCCGTGAAGTGCAGAGTGGCAAGGTTATGGCGGATATGTCTGATGATGACGTGTTTATTGCTGCAAAGGGCGGTAAAGGCGGTTGGGGTAACCATCATTTTGCTACTCCGACAAGGCAGGCTCCCCGCTTTTCAAAACCCGGTGTACCGGGTGAGGAATGGGAAGTAAGCCTTGAACTAAAGCTCCTTGCAGACGTAGGTTTGCTCGGCTTCCCGAATGTCGGTAAATCAACCCTCATTTCCGTTGTCAGTCAGGCAAAGCCGATAATTGCTGACTATCATTTCACAACCCTTACACCCGTGCTTGGTGTTGTTTCAATGGGCGAAGGTAATTCTTTCGTTATGGCAGATATTCCGGGCCTTATTGAGGGCGCAAGTGACGGTATAGGCCTTGGTCATGAATTCCTTCGTCACGTTGAGCGTTGCCGTCTGCTTGTTCATATCGTTGATGCCGCAGGCAGTGAGGGCAGAGACCCGATTGAGGATTTCAATACAATCAACAACGAACTTGTAAAATTCAATCCCGAAATGGCTGACCTTCCTCAGATTGTTGTAGGCAATAAAATTGACCTTGCAACAGATGAGCAGCTTGAAAAACTTGAAAAGTATTTTACCGAAAAAGGATATCAGTATTTTACTATGTGTGCCCCGATTGTTGAGGGTACGCAGGAGGTAATCAATGCTGTTGCCGCGAAACTTGCAACGCTTCCGCCGATAAAGAAGTTTGAAAAAGAAGAAATTCCGGCTGAATTCTTTGAACAGAACAATAACGGAAAGTTTACAATCACTGTTGAAGATGATGTTTACTCGGTTGAGGCAGAGTGGCTTCTTAAAATATTGCAGAGAACCGATCTTGACGATTATGAATCCTTACAGTATTTTCAGAGAGTTCTTCAGTCAAGCGGAATTATTGATGCACTTGAAGAAAAAGGAATACAGGAAGGCGACACGGTTGTTATCTATGACCTTGAGTTTGACTTCGTGCCGTAAGTGAAAAATGGAAAGATTACTTAAAGAAAAAGATGTTAAACCGAACGAATTAAGTCCGTTGACTCTTGCGTTTATCGGAGATACGGTGTTTGATCTGCTTGTAAGGGAAGAACTTATATGTAAGGCAAACAGACCTGCGAACGATCTTCATAATCTTGCTGTGCAGAAGGTTAAGGCATCTGCACAGGCAGGTTTTATTGAAAAGATAATGCCTCATCTGACGGAAGCTGAGCTTGCTGTCTACAAGCGCGGCAGAAATGCGAAATCAGGTCATCTTCCGAAAAATGCTTCGCAGAGCGATTACCATATGGCAACGGGATTTGAAGCACTTATAGGTTACTTATATCTTTCAGATGAAATTGAAAGAATCAAAGAGCTTTTTCACATAATCGAAAACTAACGGAGGCTTAGCATTGAAAAAGGGTGAAAGCATTAAATCTGTTTTTGCAAATTTCAGTGTAAAAGAATTTGCTGTTGATAATATCTATTACATCCTGGGTTGTATCCTTTATGCCGCAGGTGTTAATATTTTTGCAATTCCGAATAATATTGCACAAAGCGGAATTACGGGTCTTGCAATTATTATCAATTATCTTGTACCGCAGTTTCCTGTTGGTCTGACGGGATTGGTGCTTAATATTCCTTTGATAGTCCTTGCGTGGATTTTTATAGGAAAAGCATTTACACTCAAAACCCTGTGGACAACTGTAATGCTTTCGGTTTGTATCGACGGCGTTGCGGCTGTAATGAATATGGGCTTGATCGGGGCATATACGGGCGACAAGCTTCTTGCCGCACTTTTCTGCGGTGCTATGTGCGGTGCGGGAATTGCACTCATAATCGTTCGCGGAGCAACATCGGGCGGTACGGATGTACTCGGCAGACTCCTTAAGAAAATCTGGCCCCATATGACTATGGGGACGATGATTCTTGTTTGTGATGCAGCTGTTGTTATTGCGGCGGCAATTGTATTCAAAAGCGTCGACAGTGCAATGTATGCGGCGGTTCTTATCTTTGCAAGCTCAGAGGTTATGGACCACATTCTCTACGGTACGGGAAGCGGAAAGATGCTTTATATCTTTACCAAAAAAGGCGACGATATTGCAAGGATGATTACAGAAACCTGCAAGAGAGGTGCTACGATAATTGAGGGAAGAGGCGGATATACCGGTGATACAAATGAACTCGTTATCGTTGCCGCGAGGAGCCACGAAATACCTAAAATACGAAAAAAAGTAAAAGAACTTGATCCCGATTCGTTTGTTGTTCTTACTGAAGCAAACGAAATACTCGGCAAAGGCTTTACACCGCCGGCAGCAGGGGATTGATATAATAAGAATTAATCTGTAAGAATAGCTTTTGAAAGTTACGGTGCAACCACTTTTATGGTTGCACCGCTTTTATATATTGAAAAATACTTACTAGCGATTTTCTTAATGTTTTAAATTTTTGTAACCTTTCTATGCACTTATTTGTTATTATAGTGAAAGGACCTTTCAATTAGGCGGTGAAACAATGACAGATGATGATTTTATGCAAGCGGTAAATCGTAACAATCAACGTCTTTTTCTTATTGCTCTATCTTTCACAAAAAGCACTTTCGATGCTGAAGATATCCTTCAAAATGTTTTTATAAAACTTTGGAAATATCCTAAAGCTTTTTCTGATAATGAGCATTTAGATAAATGGTTGACAACTGTTTGCGTTAACGAAAGTAAAAACTACATAAAATTACCATTCAGATATCACAAAAACATTGATGATTGTGATTTTGTTTCAGGTGC
>JAZSID010000051.1:0-13606 GCA_045533625.1 Acutalibacteraceae bacterium
CCGAAAAGGTAGCCGATTTCTCTGCCGCCTACGCCGATATCGCCAGCAGGAACGAGAAGGACGAGAGTGATGTGTCTGTACAGCTCTGACATAAATGCCTGACAGAAACGAAGAATTTCCGCATCTGACTTTCCTCTGTGATCAAAATCAGAACCGCCCTTGGCACCGCCGATAGGAAGGCTTGTAAGGCTGTTTTTGAATGTCTGTTCAAAAGCAAGGAATTTCATAATACCGCTGTAAACAGAGGGATGGAAACGAAGGCCACCCTTGTAAGGACCGATAGCACCGTTGAACTGAACACGGTAACCTGTGTTAACCTGTACCTTACCGTTGTCATCAACCCATGAAACACGGAATGTGATCTGTCTTTCAGGCTCAACCATTCTTTCAAGCAAACCGGCTTTTTCATACTCAGGGTGTTTTTCAACAACCGGAGCGAGGCTTGACAAAACCTCCGTTACTGTCTGCACGAACTCAGGCTCATTTGCATGATCTTTTGCTACACGTGCAATAACTCTTTCTACATAATTCATATAAGGTCATCTCCTTAAAATAAGCGAAAACGTAAAGGTGACTGAAACAGTCAGCATAACACAATTAAATGTGTATTCATAAAAACTGAAATAATGCCCAGACAAATCCCTTATGCTACACTATAAAATACCATCCTATTATACTACCATATTTTCTGAATTTCAACAGTAAATTTGAAAAAAATTACAAAAAAACAGGGTGACTTTTAGCCACCCTGCATAAATTGTAAAATTAATACATAAACATGAATGCAACTGAAACGCCAAGAGCGATTACGAAGAAACCAACTGCAACAAACTTTGTGATTTTTGCAAGCTTCTGCTCAATTGTCTTGCCCTTAGTTTTGCCGAAGAATGTGTCAGCACCGCCTGAAATTGCACCTGAAAGACCTGCTGAACGACTCTCCTGAAGAAGAACTGAAACAATAAGAACAAGTGCAAGTATGATAAGCACAGCGCCTAAAACGTACTGAATAGCAGACATAATTAAACCTCCGTTAGTATTTTTACCAAGACATTCTAACACACATTATTTGAAAATGCAATAGAAAATTTTAATCAAATCGAAAATTTAGTAATATTTTCCGATAATTATCAACGAAAAGCAGGTTAATATAATCTTAGCGAAAGAAAACGATTGTTTGCGTTTGTTCGTTTTTTCGCTGCCACCGTCGTGAGGAAGCTCACCCGGTGGCATTTTTATTTTAAATTAACGACATCTGCTCTCCCGTATCCTCTGCGCTCAGGAGTGCTCCTGCGGCAGGAAGATTTTTCGTCTTATAGCGGTAAGGCTTTGCGAATTCACCCTTCTTGTAATCTCTTACTTTCTTGAGGATGTGACCCTTCTTCATCGTCATAACTGAAACGCCCTGCGTATCCTTTGTTGTCTTGGGTGAAATCGCACCCGTGTTGATAAGAAGAAGTCTGCCTGAAGTTGATTCGAGTACAAGGTCACAGTCCTCCACAACGTGACGGATTGCACCAACGGGGAATTTATCGCTGTAAGCCTTGATAAGCTTTTTACGGTTAGTTTTCGTTGCATAAGCCGAAAGGTCAACCTTTGCAGCTTTACCGTTTTCAAAGAAGAACATTACATAACCCTTGTAATCAAGAGTTGCAATCATATAAATTACGTTTTCGCCCGGATCCATTTCAAGCTTTGACGCTACGAAATCGCCAAGCACGCTTGCCTTACCGAGGTCAAACTCAGAAGCCTTTGATTTGTAAACCTGACATTTGTCAGTAAAGAAAAGAAGCTCTGTGTTGTTCGTTGCCTCAAGTTCAAGAAGCATTTCGTCGCCTTCCTTGAGCTTTTGCTCGCCGCTTGTACGAAGAGCCTGGGGTGTAATCTTTTTGAAATAGCCTTCCTTTGTAAAGAAGAGGTTTACGGGGAAATCGGGTTCTTCCTCTTCCTTTTCATCGAATGCGATATCGATAGCAAAGATGATTTCAGTCTTTCTGGGCTGACCGTATTTCTTTGCAATATCGCTAAGCTCGTTGACGATGATTTTCTTTACTTTTGACTTATGAGCAAGGATATCTTCCATTTTTTCAATCTCCTCACGGAGTTTTTCGATATCCTGAGTACGCTTTAAGATGTATTCGCGGTTAAGGTGACGGAGCTTGATTTCAGCAACGTAATTCGCCTGAATTTCATCAATACCAAAGCCGATCATAAGGTTTGGTACAACTTCGCTTTCCTCGTCGGTCTCGCGGATGATTTTGATAGCTTTATCAATATCAAGAAGAATCTTCTGCAAACCTTCGAGTAAGTGGAGCTTTTCTTTCGCCTTTGTAAGTTCAAAGAAAACTCTGCGGCGTACACCTTCCGTACGGAATGCAATCCACTCAAGAAGGATATCACGCACACCGAGCACCTTCGGCACGCCTGCGATAAGAAGATTGAAGTTGCAGGAGAATGTGACCTCAAGGGATGTAGTTCTGTAAAGCTTCTGCATAAGCTTATCGGGGTCTGTGCCTTTTTTAAGGTCAATTGTAATTTTAAGACCGTTCTTATCGGTTTCGTCACGGATATCGCTGATTTCACGTACGGAACCTGACTTGTATTTTTCGATGATTTTATCGATGATAGCTTCAGCCGTTGTTGTCGGCGGAATTTCCGTTATTTCGATGCACTTGTTGTCCTTGTCGTAACGGTACTTTGCCCTTACCTTGAATCCGCCGCGACCTGTGCGGTAGATTGCATCCATAGCATCACGGTCGTAAACAAGCTGACCGCCACCGATAAAATCAGGAGCCTTGAGAGTTTCTGTTATATCTGCATCCTCATCCTTGATGAGCGCGATAGTTGTGTCGCAGATTTCCTGAAGGTTGAACGAACAGATTGAGCTTGCCATACCAACAGCGATACCCGTTGTGGGGTTTGTGAGTACTGTCGGGAATTTTACGGGAAGTAAAGTCGGCTCTTTTGTTGTGTTATCGTAGTTATCAACGAAGTCAACGGTATCCTTATCAATATCTGCAAAAAGTTCAGCGCAGATAGGAGCAAGCTTTGCCTCTGTATATCGCGGAGCTGCCCACTGCATATCTCTTGAATAAGCTTTACCGAAGTTACCCTTTGAGTCAACAAACGGATGAAGAAGCGCCTCGTAGCCTCTTGAAAGACGCACCATTGTATCGTAGATAGCAGCATCACCGTGAGGGTTGAGCTTCATCGTCTGTCCGACGATGTTAGCTGATTTAGTTCTTGCACCCGAAAGAAGTCCCATTTTATACATTGTGTAAAGGAGTTTTCTGTGCGAAGGCTTGAAGCCGTCAATCTCAGGGATTGCTCGTGACAGAATAACGCTCATCGCGTAAGGCATATAGTTTGTTTCAAGAGTTTCCGTAATATTCTGTCTTAAAACCGTACCTGCACCAAGTATGTGGGTATTCGGATTCATTTCTTCTTCAGTTTTTACAACCTCTTTTTTCTTTCTTGCCATACCGTCACCTCCCTTAACTTAAGTCAAGCATATCGATGTACATATAACCGTTATCGGCAATATGTTCTTTTCTGCCTGCAAGATTATCGCCGAGAAGCATATCGAAAATCTGTGCCGTACGTTCTGCATCCTCGGGAAGAATTTCAACAAGACGTCTTGTTTTCGGGTTCATAGTTGTCAGCCACATCATCTCAGCCTCGTTTTCACCAAGACCCTTTGAACGCTGAACCGTATATTTTGCATTACCAATCTCTTCGAGTGCCGCTGTTTTTTCCTGCTCGGTATATGCAAACCATACCTGGTCCTTTGTGTTGATTTCATAAAGCGGAGTTTCTGCAATGAAAACCTTGCCCTCTTCAATAAGTGTCGGCATAAGGCGGTAAATCATTGTAAGAATAAGTGTACGGATCTGGAAGCCGTCAACGTCGGCATCGGTACAGATGATAACCTTATTGTATCTGAGAAGGTCGAGATTGAACTCGGCAAGACCCTTCATATGCTTTGATTTTACTTCAACACCGCAACCGAGAACTTTGACAAGGTCGGTGATGATTTCGCTTTTGAAAATTTTATCATATTCGCACTTAAGGCAGTTGAGGATTTTACCGCGGACGGGCATAAGAGCCTGAAATTCGGAGTTGCGAGCCTGCTTACAGGCACCAAGCGCTGAATCACCCTCCACGATGAAGAGTTCTCTTTCCTCAGCATTTTTTGCACGGCAATCAACAAATTTCTGCACCCTGTTTGCAAGGTCATTCGTTGTTGTGAGTGTCTTTTTGATTGTCTGCCTTGTAACCTCAGCCTTAACGCGGCTGCGCATATTTATAAGAACCTGATTTGCGATTTTTTCCGCTTCGGTTCTGTTTTCGATGAAGTAAATTTCAAGCTGACGCTTGAAAAATTCAGTCATTGCTTCCTGAATAAATTTATTTGTGATTGCCTTTTTCGTCTGGTTTTCGTATGAAGTTTCGGTTGAGAAGGATGAAACAACAAGCACAAGGCAATCTTCGATATCCTCAAACTTTATTCTCGGGTCAGATTTTGTATACTTACCGTTTGTTTTAAGATAGGAGTCAATCTGATATGTGAATGCGTTTCTTACCGCCTTTTCGGGTGCACCGCCATGCTCAAGCCAGCTTGAGTTATGGTAATACTCCTTCTTCTGCGACTTGTTTGAGAAGCAGAGAGCAGAAGTTATAAGCACTTTGTAATCCTTATGGTCCTCACGGTCACGGCCGACACGCTCTGTCTGCCACGACTGAACGGAAGTAAGCGCAGCGTCCTCTGCAATTTCCGTTACGTAGTCCGTGATACCGTTTTCGTAGAAATATTCAAAAGTTTCAAACTGAGTTTTATTGAGCTGATTTTTGAGAATGAATTTGATTCCTGAATTGACAATCGCCTGACGTTTGAGTGTGTCTTTATAATACTCAAGAGGCACGGCAATATCCGTAAAAACCTTGAGGTCGGGACGCCATTTGATGCGAGAACCCGTGTCTCTCTTTGAGTAAGGCTCTTTTTCCATCTGACCGACAAGCTTACCTTTTTTGAAATTGAGCTTATAGCAGAAGCCGTCACGGTGAATTTCAGCCTCCATATATTCTGATGCAAACTGAGTTGCACAAAGACCGAGACCGTTAAGACCGAGAGAATAACCGTAGCTGTTATCTCCGCCTTTGGAGTACTTACCGCCTGCGTAGAGAGTACAGAAAACAAGCTCCCAGTTAAATTTCTTTTCCTTTGTATTGTAGTCAACAGGAATGCCTCGGCCAAAGTCCTGAATTTCGACTGAATGGTCAAGGTAACGTGTAATAACTATTTTATCGCCGAAGCCCTCACGAGCCTCGTCGATTGAGTTTGACAAAATCTCAAAAACAGAATGCTGACATCCGTCTATATCGTCAGAGCCGAAAATAACCGCAGGACGTTTACGTACCTGGTCAGGCCCTTTGAGAGAAACTATGTCATCATTGCCGTAGCTTGCTTTTTTTGCCATAACTACACTCCTTCGTTTCTTCGTAATATACACCGACTCCAATTTGCGTCGGCTACAGAAAATACCATTTTATATTTTACACTATATCTTGTGGTTTAGTCAAGTTTTTTGTTGAATTTAAAGTGGTTGCAGTCCCGTTTCAGGGGCTTTGTTGAACACATCAGCATAACAAACTGACATTGACTATACAGCCATCCAATCCTTTAAAAATAACAAGGATGACAGAATATCTGCCATCCTTTAACTTTTAGAATATCATATCTGCAAACGATTTGCCGTCACATTCAAACGTTACGCCAAGATAATCTGCAACGGTTGCGGCAATATCCGCAAAAGTCTGCCTTGTGCCGAGGTTAACCGGTTTTACTTGCTTGCCGCAAATCACCAACGGTGTATACTCACGGGTATGGTCTGTGTGGCTGTCACCGGGGTCACAGCCATGGTCTGCCGTTATCATCAGAATATCTTCGTCCTTCATCTTATCAACAAACGACGGTAACCAACCATCAAACTCCGCAAAAGCCTTTGCATAGCCGTCGATATCCTGACGGTGACCATAGAGCATATCATAATCGACAAGATTCACAAAGCACAAGCCGTTGAAATTCCTATCCAAAGCCTCATAAGATCTTTGCATCCCCTCTTCATTTGAGTGAGTGAATACATATTCGCTGATACCGTTACCTGCAAAAATATCGTAAATTTTTCCAACGGCATAAACTGTTTTGCCGTCTTTGACAAGAGCATCAAGCAAAGTTTCCTTCGGCGGAGCAAGAGAAAAATCGTGTCGGTTTGCAGTACGTCTGAAATCAGGGTATTCGCCCTCAAACGGTCTTGCGATTACCCTGCCGACTGCATTTTCTCCGCAGAGAATTTCGCGCGCGACTTTGCAGTATTCATAAAGAGTTCCAATCGGTATAACACTTTCGTGTGCAGCAATCTGAAAAACACTGTCTGCTGAAGTATAAACAATCAGCGCACCTGTTTCAACGTGCTCTTTACCGTAATCGCGGATAACATCCGTACCCGAATACGGTTTGTTGCAAATCACCTTCTTGCCTGTTTTTTCTGAAAACTCATCAATTACAGACTGCGGAAAGCCATCAGGGTAAGTCGGAAGCTGCTTTTGCGACAAGATTCCGGCAATTTCCCAATGACCGATTGTTGTGTCCTTGCCTTTTGATTTTTCCGTCAACCGTGCAACGGCAGCAAGCGGATCATTGTTTTTGTCAAGATAATCAATCCCGTCGATGTTTCCGAGTCCGAGTTTCAGCATATTTTCAGCCGAGAAAAACTGTGATTCAGATATTCTTTTTAAGGTGTTACAGTTTTCGTCACCGAAATCACGGCAATCAGGCATAGCACCGATTCCGCACGAATCAAGGACGATAAGAAAAACACGTTGCATAATACACCTCGCAGCTGTTATAAAATAATTATATTTACGCATAAATAAAAAGTCAATCAAAACATTGACAACGGTGTTATGATGTTTTGATATTTGTTCGACAACTTTGATTTCTTTAATGAAACAAAAAGGCAGGAGCTGAACTCCTTCTTTTATTTAAAACAACATAGATAAAAGGTTTCCGATCATTTCCGGAAGCATTTCAATCAGCATCGCCGGCAAAGCGAAAACCATCATCAATAAAACTGAACCCATTGCCATAAGCAACACTCCTTTAGTTTTTTCTAAATTGTAGCAAAAATCGGGGAGGGGTGTCAAGACACTCACAAAATTAACAAAAAACTCTCAAACTGTTGACGGGATTAGTGTAAAACTGATATAATTCAATCATACAATTATAATGTATAAAAACTTTGCGGAGGTATGAAAAATGACAGTTGCGTTGTTTTACATCAAGCTCGGTCTTATTTACGCCCTTTCGGGTCTGCAGATTCTCAGCGGAATTATCCTATGTCCGCAGAATAACGACAGCAGACATTTTTACGATTGGTCAGCTGAGGATTCGTTCTCTATCGCAGACAACACTTTTGTAATCGAAAAAGACCCAAACAAGGATTTTGTTATCCTTAACCTTTCAGACATTCAGCTTTCTGACGAAGATGCTCACGGCTATTACGGCGAGCTTGCAGAAGCATTAATTGACAAGCTTATTACAGATACTCAGCCTGACCTTATCACCCTTTCTGGCGATAACGTTTACGGTTGGCTGGGTTGGATATGGCTCATAGACCTGCTTGACAGCTATGAAATCCCGTGGGCACCCATTTTCGGCAACCACGACGGTGCGACGGCTACCTACGCATCCTGGTGTGCATGGCAGATTAAAAACAAATCCGATTACGCTGTTTTCGACTTCGGGCCTAAAGATATGGGACACGGCAATTACATTATCACAATCACCGAAAGCGGCAAACCCATTCATCAGCTTTATATGATGGACACTCACAAGGATGCTACATACGAAGTTAACGGCTACACGTACAACGGCTACGACCATCTTTGGGACAGCCAGATTGAGTGGTACAAATGGGCAATCAACGGCACAACTCAGGAAAACGGCGCTTTAGTTGACAGTACCGTTATTTATCACATCCCGAATGTTGAATATTACAGCGCCTGGAATGCTTCATACGACTATTGGGCACAGGATTTCAGACCTGAATACGAAGGTGCGTTCGGCTACAATATGGAAGGTGTTTCTTCTGCTCCCGTAAATAACGGTTTCTTTGACGTTGTAAAGGAAATGGGCAGCACAAAGCATATCATCTGCGGTCATAACCACAGAAATTACAGCAGTGTTCCTTACGAGGGTGTATGGCTTCACTATGCAGTCAAGACAGGTGTAGGCAATTACTACGACAAGAACGTCAACGGCGGCAAAGTTTTCACACTCGCATCTGACGGTACACTTTCTGCTGAAAATGTTTTTGTTGACATTGACCAGTTCGGCATTGATTACACAATCCCCTATCCCGGATACAGCGAATGAGAGTGAGCTATGAAAAACACTGATTTTTATATAATGGCGGACAACCATTACTTTTCCAAAAAGTTATGGGTTGAAGGCAAAGCGATTCAGGGACGAAGCAACACCGACCAGGTACTTATAAAGGAGTCGCCCGAAATCAACGAAGCGTTTTTCAAGTTGATTGAAAACGACAAAGAAACTGATACCGTAGTTATAATCGGCGACCTTATCAACTGCGGTGAAAGGCTTTGTCACGATGAATTCACGCAAAGACTTCGTCAGCTTCAGGAAAACGGCAAGCGTGTGCTTGTACTTACGGCAACACATGACTATAACGGCTGCGGTGAGGACGAAAACAGCTTCGTTGCCAGCGGTTATGCTGAGGACAGCACATACAGAGTAACCTGCACAAGAAGGCACGAGCTTGACGAAATTTATCTTCCTTTCGGAAGAGATAAGGCTGACAGCAAATATCAGATGTCCTATTCAATAAACGTTGACGGCTACCGATTCATTCTCCTTAATGACGACGGTAACGGCCATACAGACTGCGGTCTTGACGATGCAGGTAACGAATGGCTTGAGAATGAGTTTATCAAGGCAAAAGAAAACAATGAGCCCGTGCTTCTTTTCACGCATCATCCTGTTATCACACCCTACCCTGTTTACGAGGCTGTTGCTCCGACAGAAATGTACGGCAGACACCCGATTTTTAAAGAAATGATGATGAAACACGGTGTAAAGGTCGTTTTCACGGGACACACACACGTTCATACAATCCGTAAAAATACGGACGGTAAAAATGAAATATTCGATGTCGGCACAACCTCGGTCGTTTCTCCTTACGGAAAAATCAGAAAAGTCAGCCTTCGTGGTGATGTCGCAGAAATTACAACCGTAGATTTGCCTGAAGAAATCGAGGGTATTCCCGGTGGCAGTAAACAGGTTGCTGAATCCTGCTTCGGTGGCTACTACCGCAGACTTATTGATACGGCGGTTAAAGACTACGATGAATTTTTAAATCTCGGCTACAGCCTTGTACCTGCCGATAAAGCGAAGAAATACCGTTTCATCATTCAACCTGCATTGAAAGCTTTTTCAAAAATCAATATGTCCTTTGCAGGCAAGGTCGGCAAGAAATATTCGGGACTTAAAAAAGATGAAATTAAAAAGCACAAGGACGAAAAGCTGATTGATACCGTTTTTGTAGTCCTTGATCATTTCTTCCAGGGTGATGCACCGTACACACCTGATACTTATGAACACAAAGTAATACACGGTGCTTTGAAAAAAGGCGACAGAATCATGAAAACACTCAAAATAAACCTTTCAAAGTATATCAACGGAATTGACAGCTTGTGGACACTTGTTGAGCCTCTTGTTCACAACACAAGAACAGGCTGTGACCGTGAAATAAAAATCAAATTAACCGACGAGGTGAACTATGAAAAAGTTTAAAAACAACCTTGCCACCGACGTTAACGAAAAAATCACCAAACGCGAATATATCGCCTTTGGCTCAAGTACAGCCGTTTCAAAAGCGGCGACAGCGTTGAGTGGTGCGCTTGGCGGACTTGTTGCATCGACCTATATGGGGCTGAGCGACGAATCATTTAAAATTTACAGCACTATCATTTTCATTCTTGGTTTCTGGGACATTGCAAACGACGTCATCGTTTCAAGCTTCCTTGACAAAACAAGAAAAACCTACGGTAACTGGGGACGCTTCAAGCCGTGGCTTATGCTTATGATTATTCCGTGTAATCTTGTTGTTATATTGCAGACAGCGCCTATCAGGGCTTGGTTCCCCGAAATCAGCGATGCTTTCAAGGTTACATACCTCGTGCTTTTATTCTTCCTAAATGATGCATTCAGTACGTTCTACAATGCAGCTTTAACCGCACTTAACGCAAGACGAACCACGGACAATATGGAGCGTGGTTACCTTGCCGCAATTGAAAGTATCCTCAGTTCAACAATCGGCGCTTGCGGAACATATATTGCAGCTGTTCTTCCGTATGTTCTTCCCAATGCAAGTGAAGCAGGCAGATACTTCTACAGCTACAGTATAATCACAATCATTGCGATTCCTCTTACAATCTGGAACATTGTTGTAACAAAAGAGAGAATTTCCGAACCGCCAAAGGCAGAAGTTCCGAAGCTTCGTGATGTTTACAAGCAGATTATTCAGAACAAGCCATTGATGATGTATATGATTTCAGAAATATTCGGTCACGGTATGTCTGTCGGTTACGGACTTATGACATATGCATTCATCGCTTGTTTCAAGAACACTCCGTTTACTCTCACTTTCTTCCGAGATACGGCAATTCAGTTTGAATACGTATATGACGGCGAAAATTTCATGGCTCTGCTTTCTCTTGCTTCGATCTCATCGCTTGTGACAACAGGAATTTCGCTCTTCCTTGCTCCTATCATAAGAAAATGGGTGGATGACAAAATCCTTTATATGTGCACAAGGCTTGGTACAGCTGTCTGCTATACAGCTATGTTTATTTCAGTTTTCCCGTTCAGCTCACATACGCCGGCTCAGATTTTTGTGCGTATTGTTATCTGGTACGCCCTCCACGGACTTACAACAGGTTTCTATCAGACGATACCCAATCTTATTCAGATGGCTGCATACGACTACGCAGAGCATAAATACGGCGAAAGAAACGAAGCAACAGTCAGTTCTTTGAAAAACACACTTTCAAGAATTCTCGGCAACTGTACAAACTATGTTACAAACCTTTTCCTTGTTTACGTCGGATATACAGCCTACGCAAACACACCCGAGCTTATGCCGACAGAATCAAAAGCAAGTCTTCTTTATCTCTTTGCTATCTGCCCTGCGATATTCTGTTACTTTGCAGTTATCCCGATGTTCTTCTATAAGCTCTCGGGTAAAAAACACAAGCAGATTGTCGATGAGCTCAACGAACGCAGACAGAAAAATCTTGACGAAATCAATAAACTTGAAAAAGAGTCTGTTGAAGTTTAAACACTATATTGAAAGGGTTGGAAATCCAACCCTTTTATTTTTGCAATTTGGGATTTGTCGGGTTCTTTGATTTCGCACAATCCAACTGTGTGTCCGTAGTGGACGGGTCGCCCGTCCCGAAATTGCGTGTGGTTAAACGGGACGTCGAGGACGTCGTCCCCTACGTACGCGATTTTAATCGTGCGTTATAATCAGCGTCGCAGACCCGTAATTATTCATTATTCAATATTCAATATTCATCATTCATTATGCATTGCAAAGGTGTAACCTTTGCTCGACAAACCCGAATTTGTGGAGATAAAAACACCCACGGTATTTCTACCGTGGGTGTTGAATTTTGCCTATACCTGATTATTTAGACTCAACATCGATGAGCTCGATGATGCACATTTCAGAAGCGTCGCCTCTACGTGTGCCTGTCTTAATAATACGGCAATAGCCGCCGTTTACGTCCTTATATTTCGGAGCAATCTCATCGAAGAGTTTCTTAACAACGTCCTCTTTTGTGACGTATGCCAAAACCTGTCTTCTTGAGTGAAGGTCATTTGTCTTTGCAGTGGTGATCATTTTCTCAGCCATTGCACGAACTTCCTTTGCTCTTGTAACGGTGGTCTCTATTCTGCCGCTTTCCAAAAGGTATGTTACCATGCCTCTGAGCATTGACTTACGATGGTCAGTTGCTCTTCCAAGCTTTCTTGAACCTGGCATTTAAAGTCACTCCTTTACCGTTAGTTGTAAAATAATTGTTACAGTCTGTTATCAGTCTTCGTCTCTGCGAAGATCATAGCCGAGAGATGTAAGCTTAGCAACAACCTCATCAAGAGATTTCTTACCAAGGTTACGAACCTTCATCATATCATCTTCAGACTTACCGATAAGGTCTTCAACTGTATTGATTCCTGCTCTCTTCAAGCAGTTAAAAGAGCGCACAGACAGGTCAAGTTCCTCAATGGTCATCTCCAAGATTTTTGCTTTTCCATCCTTGCTCTTTTCAACCATAATCTCAGTTTCAAATGCTTCATCAGAGAGATCTCCGAAGAGACTGAGATGCTCGTTGAGGATCTTGGCGCCAAGAGAAACGGCTTCCTTAGAGGAAATTGTACCGTTTGTCCACACCTCAAGTGTAAGTTTGTCGTAGTCAGTGATCTGACCGACACGTGTGTTCTCGACTGTGTAATTTACCTTTAATACCGGTGAATAAATCGAGTCAATTGCAATCACGCCGATGGGCGGCTGAAGATACTGCTTATTGCGTTCTGCAGAAACATATCCTCTGCCCTTGCTGCAAGTGATCTCCATCACTACGTGAGCGTCTGTATCAAGAGAAGCGATATGAAGTTCGGGATTAAGAATCTCAACTTCTGAATCTGTCTTGAAGTCGCCTGCAGTGAGTTCACCTTCACCTTTCATATCCACGTACATTGTCTTCGGACCGTCGCCGTGGATTTTAAGGATAACGCTCTTCAAATTAAGTACGATTTCAGTAACGTCTTCTTTAACGCCCGGAATCGTTGAGAATTCATGAAGAATTCCATCAATCTTAACGGAAGTAATTGCGTAGCCCGGTAATGAAGAAAGGAGTACACGTCTGAGGCTGTTGCCAAGAGTTGTACCGTAACCTCTCTCCAAGGGTTCTACGACAAATTTACCGTAAGTACCGTCAGGTAAAACATCGGCTGTTTCGATTCTTGGTTTCTCTATTCCAATCATTCAAAACCCTCCTTGTTATATTAAGTATACGGTTAATTATTATTTTGAATAAAGCTCGACGATAAGCTGTTCCTCAACAGGACAAGCAATCTGATCTCTCTCGGGGAGAGCTACAATCTTAGCTTCTGTATCTGATGTCTTGTCAAGCCACTGCGGAACAGGACGAGCACCGTTTGCCTCGATTACTGCCTTGATCTTTGTGCTATCCTTGCTCTTGTCAACAATAGCAACTACATCGCCAGCCTTCACGAGGTATGAAGGAATGTTTACCTTGCGGCCGTTTACTGTGAAATGACCATGATTTACAAGCTGTCTGCCTTCTGCTCTTGAGCTTGACCAGCCAAGAAGATAAACAACGTTATCAAGACGGCTTTCGCAGATTCTGAGAAGGTTTGTACCTGTCATACCCTGCTTACGTTCAGCTGTAATGAAATAGTTATAGAACTGACTTTCCGGAATACCGTAATATCTCTTAGCCTGCT
>JAZSID010000015.1:0-21630 GCA_045533625.1 Acutalibacteraceae bacterium
TGAGTAGATGGTGGTGCAACAATAAATGAAAACTGTCGAGTACGGTAAAGACAATAAAGATGTTATCATTTTACTTCATGGTGGCGGTTTGTCTTGGTGGAATTATAAAGAAGTTGCAGAAAGACTTGCTGACCGTTTTCATATCATTATGCCAATATTGAACGGACACTCCGGCAGTGATGCTCCTTTTGCTTCAATAGAGGATAATGCAAGAGAAATCATTTCATATATTGATGAAAATTTTGAAGGTCATGTTTTATTGATTGGCGGTCTGTCGCTTGGAGGACAGGTTCTTGTTGAAATGCTTTCGCTGAGAAAGAATATTTGCGAGTTTGCAATTATTGAAAGTGCTTTAGTGTTTCCTATGAAGTGGACTTCAGCTATTATAAAGCCTACTTTTGATATGTGCTACCCGCTTATAAAAAAGATGTGGTTTGCTAAACTGCAATTCAAGGCACTGCACATCAAAGCAGAACTTTTTGAGAACTATTATTCGGATACAGTCAATATTACAAAGGAAGATATGATTGCATTTTTGATGGCAAACTCCAATTACAGCGTCAAAGATACACTTGCTGATTGCGGGGTTAAAACACTTATCTTGGTAGGAAGCAAGGAACAGTCTGTTATGAAAAAATCAGCTAAAAAGATTATCGATTGTTTACCAACGGCAAGGTTGGAAGTTATGAAAAATTATTATCACGGAGATATCAGCATCAATCATTCCGAACAATATGTTGAAAAACTTCTAGAACTTATTTATATGTAAATTCTGATTTGCTGAGTTGTTGATGCATTAACGAACTATGATTCTAAAATGAGACGTACCCCCCAATCTTTTGTTTCACCGGTTATCTGTGTTGACAGCTTTTGTCTTTGGATTTATAATTGACAACATAAACAATATTTTCGGAGGTGCGGTATGGCAACTTTAAAACTTATTTTAGCCTTTTTCCTTTCACTGTTTCAGATTCTTTCTCCTGTAGCGGCATTAGTTGTGAATTTCGGTGAAAGTAACTTTTTTGACGAGTGGTCGGTAACGGATAAATTCACGGCGGATTATTGTGCGGAAATAGAAAAGAATCCCGACGAAGATTTCATCATACTCAACCTTGCCGATGTTCAGCTTAAAGATGAATTGGTTTATGATGAAGAAGGCGAGAAAACCGCAGAGATGATTGACAACCTTGTCAAAGAAACCGAGCCTGACCTTATCACTCTGACGGGCGATAACGCTTGGGGTACGATGGCATATATTGAACTTATCGAGCAGATTGATGCTTACGGTATTCCTTGGGCACCCGTTATGGGCAACCACGACGGACAGAGCTGTATAAATGAATTCTGGGCGGCTCATCTCCTTTTCAAGGCAGAAAACTGTCTTTTCGAGTTTGGTCCTGAAGATATGGGATACGGCAACTATATCATAAATATTACTGAGAACGGAAAAATCATACACACACTTTTCATGGTTGACACTCACAACAATGCAGAATTTACTCTTACAGACGGCTCAACCATAAGCGGTTATGATCATCTGTGGGACAATCAGATTGAATGGTACAAGTGGGCTGTTAACGGAATTTCCGAAATTGCAGGTCGCACGGTTGAAAGTTCAGTTTTTATGCACATTCCTGTTTATGAATACAAGGATGCGTGGATAGCTACTAACGGCAGCGAGGCAACAGGAACTCTTGATAGCATACTTGCCCCCGATGCTGTTGGCGTTTGCGGTGAAGGTGTATGCTGTTCACCTGTGAATAATGGCTTCTTCGATGTCTGCAAAGAGCTCGGAAGCACAAAAAATATATTTGCAGGTCACGATCATGCAAATAATTTCCAGATTTATTATGAAGGCATCAGACTCAATTATACGCTCAAAACAGGATACGGTGCTTATTATACCGACGGTCTTATGGGCGGAACGGTAGTATCAATTGACTCCGACGGTGCGGCATATGCAGAGCATCGTTATATGTCAGACTGATAAACGACAAAAATTATCTGTCGCAGTAAACTCAGAACAAAAAGCAACAGCCGAACACTGTTGCTTTTTTCTTTGCCTGAGTGGTATTATTAACTCGACAGATGAGAAATTATCGAACACCAATCAATATTTTTGAATAAGGTATTGACTCTCACGTTCCGTCATAGTGTACACTCTGTTTTATGAGGTGATAATATTGAAAATGCAGATTAAAGAATTTGCCGAAATTACGGGTGTAAGTGTGCGCACGCTTCATTATTACGATGAAATAGGACTATTAAAACCTGCCTTTATCGACAAGCAATTCGGCTATTGTTTTTATGATGAAAAATTCCTTCTTCGTATGCAAGAGATTCTCTTTTACCGTGAACTTGACTTTTCTTTAAGGAGCATAGGAGAGATATTGTCATCCCCGAATTATGACAAAAACAAGGCATTGAAAGAGCAAAAACACCTTCTCACACTCAAGAAAGATCGGTTAGAACGGTTAATTTCCGCAATTGACGGTGCCGTGAAAGGAGAAAATGTTATGAAAGCATTTGACAATAGTGAATTTGAAAAATATAAGGCTGAAGCCAAAGAAAAATGGGGACAAACTTCTGCATACAAGGAACACGCAGAAAAAACGAAGCATTATTCAAAAGAGAAGTGGACAAGCCTTGCTGAAGGAATGAATGATATTCTTGCAGAGTTTGCAATATGTATGAAGAATGGCGAAGAGCCTGACTCCACCGAATCACAGAACCTTGTAAAAATGTTGCAGAGCTATATCACTGAAAATTACTATCTTTGTACAAATGAGATTTTGGCAGGTCTCGGACGGATGTATGTTGCAGATGAACGCTTCAGGAATAACATTGATAAGCACGCTGATGGTACTGCAGCATTTATCTGTGCATCAATAGACTTCTATTGCAAGAAATAAATAAAATCCTTTTTGTGGAGGTGATTTTACGGATAAGATATTTAAAGATTTGGAAAACGCAATTATAAATGCTTTAAACAATGAAAATAAAAAACCTTTAACAGAAGAAAACTTGAAGATTAGTGAAGATTTTCATAATAAATATTATGATGAGATGTTTGATAAAAGGGTAAAAGTTACTTTAAAAGATAAAACAGAAATCATAGGATTATATAATGATGAATTTTATGAAGACAGTGCAATATTTGTAGATTACAATATTGTCAAGATTTCTGACATTGAAACAATAATATTAGCTGATTAAATTCCAATTGTCCGGTTGATTCTTTTTTGGGGGCCCCGCACCCGATTGTAAATTCAGATTAAGTGTGATATAATCATTTCGGCAAATTTGAATTTGATGAGGCGTGTTATGGTTGGAATTATGGATGTCGGCGGCGGATTACGAGGAAACTATGTAAGTGGTATTATTGATTATCTTCTTGATAATTCTATTGATATTGAATATTGTTTGGGCGTTTCTGCAGGAAGTGCAAACCTTATAACATACATAGCAGGTCAGCGTGGAAGATTAAAAAGTTTTTATGAAGAATATTCATTTGAAAAACAGTATATGAGTATACACAACTTTTTTAGCAAGGGAATGTATATCAACCTTGATTATATTTATTCTGATATAACAAACAGTTACGGTAAAAATCCACTGGACTTTGAAGCCATAACGAAGTCACCTAAAAAGTTTGTTGCCGCAGTAACGGATGCACAGACCTCTGAACAAAAGTATTTTTATAAAAGTGATTTAGCCTATGATGATTTTACTTTGCTAAAGGCAAGCTGCGCATTACCTATAATAAATCGTCAGCCTGTTTTATTCAAGGATAGAAGATATTTTGACGGCGGTATCTCTGACCCGATTCCATACAAAAAAGCCTTTGATGACGGTTGCGATAAACTAATTATCTGCTTGACACTTCCTATTAACTATAAGAAATCTGCCTTTCCGAAATGGCTTGTTAACCCATTACTTTTTAAATATCCGCAAGTTGCAAAAGCTATAACAAATTCACATGTAATATATCATGATAGGATAAACGAAATTCTTAAACTTGAAGAACAAGGCAAAGTGCTGATACTTTATCCTGAAGATTGTTTCGGAATTAAAACAGCGACAAGAAATAAAATCGGGTTAGACAAATTGTATCAGCTCGGATATAAGAATGCGGAGAAGATAGAAAAGTTTTTGAATTCAGCCAAGAATTAAAAGTCTTACAAATTCCAATTTGTAAGCTGTTGATGTATTAACGAATTACGGTTCAAAAACGGAAACTAAGTTTGCCTTACGGCAAGTGAAGTTCACTTTGAGAACGAAGTTCCGGGATACTATTATCATTTTTGTATATAACAAAGGCTTGTACGGATTTTTCCGAACAAGCCTTAATTTTTTTATTACGATTCTTTTGTAACTTTCTTTATCCAGTTGAATTTATTAACCTTCACAACTGCAACTGCGCATTTCAGCACCTGGTCCGCTTTGAGGCAGGCAAAGGTAACAACGACAGGGAATTTAAAAACAAATGCACTGAGTATACTGAGTGGCAACACAATAAGCCACATAAAAATTATATCGTTTTTCAGCACGAAGGAAGTATCACCGCCGCCCGAAACAATTCCGCAAAGGCTTGGTGCTTCATAAGCTGTGCCGATAATTGTGACTGAAAGCACCCATATGAATTGATTTGTAATATCAACCGTCTGAGGAGTTGCGTTATAAAAATCAAGTATAAGATTCTTGGTTAACAACAGAATTGCACTTGATACAATTCCTATAGCAAGGAAAAGAAGCTGAAGATTTTTACTGCGACGCTTAATAACATCAAAAGGCTTGTTTTCACCTATAGTTTTGCCGATAAGCACACAGGCAACGTTACTTGATGCATAGCAGATAACCGTTGCAACCTGAAAAATTGTTGTTGCAATACTGTTTGCCGCAATAGCACTTTCGATAAGTCTGCCGATGATTGCTCCCTGAATGCTCATTGCAATTCCCCACGAAACACTGCTCATCATAAGAGGAGAACCTGTTTTGAAATAGTCCTTGAACATCTGTGTATCTGTCACAAAAAGGTCACGGAGCTTCATTTTCAGCTTTTTGTCAACAAACAATATGTATATTACAACAACTACAAGCTCGATTGCTCTCGAAACAAGCGTTGCAAGGGCCGCACCTCTTATACCCATTTCGGGTGCACCGAATTTACCGTAAATCAACATATAGTTAAGCAGAATGTTTACTGCAAAGGATGAAAGCGATACATAAAAACCGATCTTAACAGTTTCAACACTTCGAAGAATTGCAAGCATTATGGTTGTAAGCGAAAACAACAGATAACTGTATTTTATTATATCCAGATAAAGCACAGCCTGCTCAATAACCGCATCCTTATCCGTAAAAAGCTTTATAAGAGTTTCGGGCGCAATGGCAGCGAATCCAAAAATAAGCACAGAAAACACAAAGCTTATCCACATAGCAACCGCAGATACTTTGTAAATAGGCTTTTTCTCTTTCTGACCCCAATACTGAGAAGCTATAACTGTCATACCCGAGGCAACGCCTGAAGCCGCCATATTCAAAAAAAACTGAATATTGTTGCAGATTCCCACGCCGCTGAGCGCAGTTTCACTGTATGCACCCATCATAACAGAGTCTGCGAGATTGACACCGAAAACTATCAGGTTCTGCACTGCCATTGTAAGCGTCATTACAAAAAATGCTTTATAAAACGCATCGTCTTTGATTTTGTTTTGCATTGTTCTTCTCTCCATTTTAATTTGATTTAATTATATCACCTCTTTTTTCTTATTTCAACTTATTCATTTATACCCTAACGAATAATTGTAATTATAAATCATATATGATATAATTATCTTGATAAACAAGAATTTGTGGCGGTGTGTTATGGAAAAATGTATGTTCAGATTCGCAGAAAAAAATGATGTTTCGCTGATATTGTATTTCATTAAAGAATTGGCAAAGTATGAAGAAATGTTGGACGAGGTCGTTACAACGGAAGAAACTTTGAAGGAATGGATATTTGATAAAAAGAAGGCAGAAGTAATTTTTGCGCTTGAAGATGGAGTCGAAGTAGGATTTGCTTTGTTTTTCCATAATTTTTCTACTTTTTTGGGGCGTTCGGGCGTTTATTTGGAAGATTTATATGTTAAACCGGAATATCGCGGAAAAGGATACGGAAAAGCATTATTAAAAAAACTGGCGCAGATAGCAGTAGAACGTGGTTGTGGCAGGCTTGAATGGTGGTGTCTTGACCGGAACTAACCGAGCATAGATTTTTATTTGTCATTAGGTGCTGAACCGATGCAAGACTGGACCGTATATCGTATAGCCGGAAACACTTTAACACAGCTTGCAGAATAACAAATTCCAATTTATCGAGCTGTTATTTAAATATAAGTATAGTTTGAAAATGAGGCGTACTGCCAAACAAAAAATCCGTTCTCGCAAGAGGGCGGATTTTCGTTTGTGTTATTCCCCTTCCGAAAAAACATGCTATAATATAAAAAACTGCAACCAACGTTGATTTTTTACGTCATATATAGTGAAACGTTTCAAGGAGGTGCCGTAATGGAGGACAATAAAATTATTGAACTGTACTGGAAAAGAAATGAATCTGCCATTTCTGAAACTCAGGAAAAATACGGAAATTATCTTTCAAAAATTGCATACAATATCCTTGCCGACATTGAGGACAGTCGCGAGAGCGTAAACGATACATATTTCCGTGCGTGGAATTCCATTCCGCCTCACAAACCTGTCAGACTTTCTGCCTTCCTTGCAAAAATCACGAGACAGATTTCCATTGACATTTACAGAAAAAGGACGTCAAAAAAGCGTGCAGGCTCAGAATATACGCTTTCACTTGAAGAACTTTGGGATTGCGCCTCAGTTGACGGCAATCCTGAAAAAGAAGTTGATATGAAAATTCTTTCAGCAGCAATAAACAGTTGGCTTTCGTCCGTTTCTGAAATCAATCGTACCGCGTTTGTATGCAGATATTTCCATTTCGATTCCATAAAGGAAATATCAAAAAATCTTGAAATCAGCGAATCAAACGTTAAAAGCCTTCTCTACCGAACAAGACTTGAGCTTAAAGACTATCTTCAAAAGGAGGAATTGATATGAAACCTGAAGATATTATTGATGCTATGAGCAACATCGACGATGATGTTATCGATGAAGTTCAGAACAAAAGAAAGCCGAAGAAAAAGGGAAAAATTTGGATAAAGTGGGTTGCCGTTGCGGCTTGCTTCTGTATTATTGTAGGTGCAATTCTGGGTCATTTCCATTTCAATCCACCGTCGCAAGTTGTTGATCCAACCACCGAAAACACACAACCTCATACACAAAAACCTGTTTTAAACTCCCATTCCCTTGCGAATGCTGTTTATCCCGTGATGGTCAAATATCCCGTTGAAACAGACTTTGATAACGGAAACGGCGAACTTGACTGGAAAGCTTTTTCCGATGCATATGATAAGTGGAATGCAGACGCTGAAAGAAGACAGGCAAACGTTGCACAGGCCGATAAATACAGTCATTTTTTCACCACAACAACCAAAGCCTTTTTTGCCGATACCAAAGGTGAAAATCTTGTCTACTCCCCTGTCAACGTTTATATGGCACTGAGTATGCTTGCAGAATCAACTGACGGACAGACGAGAAAACAGATACTCGACCTGCTCGGAACAAACGATATTACTTCTCTTCGCACGCTTGCGAATAAGCTTTGGATGAGCAACTATACCGATGACGGTCTTAAAACGAACATCCTTGCCAACTCGGTATGGCTGCGCGACGGTGCTAATTATAACAAGTCAACCCTCGAACTGCTTGCAGATAAGTATTACGCATCCACCTTCAGCGGTCTTATGGGTAGCGACGAATACAATAAAGCTTTGCAGAATTGGCTCAATGAACAGACGGGCAGTCTTCTGAAGGAGCAGGCAAACGAAGTTGAATTCAACGATTCAACTGTTCTCGGTCTTGCAAGCACGGTTTATTTCAAAGGTGGTTGGCAGAACGAATTCCCCGACTACCAGACCAAAGCCGACACGTTCTACGGCTCCAAAGAAAACGAAATCACTGACTTTATGTATCAGCGTAATACTCACCTCCCACTTTATACCGACGACAGATTCACCGCGACGGCACTGTCATTCAAAAACTCGGGTAAAATGTGGCTCATTCTTCCCGATGAAGGTATCTCACCTGAAACGCTTATTCAGAATGGCGATATAAACCCGATACTTAACGGAGCAACACCCAAAAACGCTCACAATAATACGATTGTCAACTTGTATATGCCGAAGTTTGATGTTGCTTCTTCAATGGATCTGATAGACAGCATAAAGACACTTGGTGTTTCTGATGTTTTTGACGAAACAAAGGCTGACTTTTCACCAATTATGCCTAACCAGAGTGCATACGTCAGCCAGATTAATCACAGCGCAAGAGTTGCCGTTGACGAAAAAGGCTGCACAGCGGCAGCTTTCACGGTTATCGGAGTTGACACAGAAGGAATGATTATCGGCGAAGAGGTTGATTTCAGACTCAACAGACCGTTTATCTTCGTTATAACATCAGACGATTCAACTCCCCTGTTTGTGGGTATTGTGAATACTGTTAAATAAAGAAAAGACTCCGATTCAACTGCGAATCGGAGTTGTTTTTTTATTCAGCCTTCTTTGTTTCCTTGTTTCTCGCAAGAGCAACGATTATTGAAATCAGCACAAAAACCTCATTTGCCGTACCTGCCCAGGATTGGTTGTTGATATTGTAAATAAACCAGCAGACACAAACGGGAATTGTAAGAACGCGAAGATATTTGACGTTTGTCTGCCACTGTGCAACAACGGCAAAAACGGAAGCAATCAACGGGAGTAAGCTCCACGAGTCTTTCCACGTCAGAATTGTTGCGGCAACAGAAATAATCAGGAAGATTATCGGAATTGTTTTTGATTCAATCTGCTTACCTTCCTTGAAGCTGAAAATAAAATTTTTCACCGCACCGAGGAAATTCATCGCAACGGGAGTAAAAAGACCGAGGAACGTATAGTGACAGCACCAAAGAAGCGCACATCCGACCATTAAAAGCATAACCTTTTTGTGTTTATTGAATTGATACATCGAAATTGCGACGGTCATTGCCATAAATCCGAAAACCTGCGCAATTACAAATGAATTTGTTTTAATAAAGTCAAGCATAAAGTTACTCCAAAATTTTGATTCGTGATATTGTAACACAGATAGCAGAAAAAGACAAATGTTTTAATAAGAATTTATTAAGCTGTATTCTAAAAAAACAACTTGCACAGTTTCCCGTGCAAGTTGTTGATTTTTATTATTTTACTGCTTTGCACCGTCGTCGAACATTTCGAGAACCTTGACTGAAGCTGCGAAGCAATCTGCAAGACAAGAAGCGTTAAGAGCATCGGGTGTATCAAGTCTTGTGTGGTAGAAATCAGGGAGTGCGTGGTTGAGCGCTGTAACACCTGTTGCACGCATACCTGCCTGTGCAAAAGCCGCTGAATCTGTTGCACCGCCGAGAGGAGGAACAAAGCCCTTCTTGCAAGGGATTTTAAGCTCTTCACAAGCTTCCATAAACAAGTCGGAAACATCCTTGTCAACCTTAACTGTAGCATTGAGGTCGCGGTAGTTTACCATAAGCTGTTCGTTCTGTGTAATTGTATCATAGGAGTAAACAAATGTAGGAACATCGTTGAATTCATCCTTGTGCTTTGCTGCCCATGCCTTTGCACCGCGAAGACCTGCTTCTTCTGAACCTGTGAGAACAACACCGATTTCTGTGTTTTCAAGTTCAACGCCCTCATCCTTGAGCATTTTGAGAATTGCCATACCAATATAGCAACCTGAAAGGTTATCGTTCGCGCCGTCAACAACTCTTTTTTCATTCCACATGAAGTAAAGACCGAACCAGAAAGGTACAAACGCAAGAGCGATAAGACCGAGTGTTTTTGCAAGTTCGGGATTAGCCTCGAAAGCACCTGCAAGCTTTGCAACAGAAATTCCGAGTGTGTAGAATGCACCAAGGAAGCATATCATCATATGAATATCAAAGCCGAGGTATGTAAACTTATACTTAAAGGGCCATTCCCATGAAGCATCCGTGTGACCGTTGAAGATGATTCTGCGCTTTACTTCGCCTGTGGGCTTTTTGAAACCTGCAACATTGTGACCTGTCTTTTCAGGGAAGAACTTGTCAACAACCTTTTTGTAAAGACCGAACTGGAGCACACAAAGAAGGAGTCCGAGTGCGATAAAAGCAACTGAAAGTGCAGGTACAAAAAAGTAAGAAGCGAGTGCGAGGAAACAGCAGGTAATTGTAAAATAAATCCAACCTAAAAAAGAGTTGGGATTTTCCTTGAAGCCCTCTACATAAACATTGTCGCAACCAAGTTTTTTCATTTCCTCTGCGCAATATTCAGCAGCCTGTTTTTCGCCGAGGTCGCCGGGGCCACGTTTTTCAAAAGTTTTGCAAATATATGTGATTTCATCAATCATATATTTTGCAGCTTTGTCTTTTTTGTCAATAATACTTTTAAGATTCATTTTTACAACTCCTTAACGATTATTGCAAACATTTTATCACAGTCTGTTGCAAAAATCTACAACTTTTCGATAATTATTTTACATTTTCAAAATATTTTTTGGCAATTTTTACAGTTTCGGTTGCATCAGCCGCATAATTATCGGCATTTATCATTTCAGCATAAGATTCCGTAAGCACAGCACCGCCGACTATAACTTTTGCATCAGTATTTTTATGGATAAGCCCGATTGTTTTTTCCATCGCAGGCACGGTCGTTGTCATTAAAGCTGAAAGACCGACGAGCTTCACATCATTTTCAACAACAGCCTGAAGCACCGATTCTTCGGGCACATCCTTGCCGAGGTCGATTACGTCATAGCCGTAGTTTTCAAGCAGAACCTTGACGATATTTTTACCTATATCGTGGATGTCACCGTGAACGGTTGCAAGGATAATTTTCTCGCCCTTTTTCTCCGTCACACCTTTAGGCATTGAAGATTTTATGACTTCAAAGGCTGCCTTTGCGCTCTCTGCACTCATAAGAAGCTGAGGAAGGAAAATTTTGTTTTTCTCAAAACCCTCACCAACGAAATCAAGTGCAGGCATAATTTCACCGTTTATTATTTCAAGGCTGTCCTTTGCTTTAATAAGCTCCGTCGTACATTCAACAGCCTTCTGTTTCATACCCTTGATTATCGCTGTTTTAAGGTCAACCTCGTTTGAAACAGGCTGAGCGACCTGAGCTTTTGAAACATTCGCGATGTAGCTTTCGCAGTTTTCGTCAAGACCGCGAAGGGCAAGGAATGCGTGGTAAGTGTTCATCATCCCATCACTCAACGGATTGATAATTCCTGCTGAAAGACCGTTCGAAAGAGCCATATTAAAGAATGCAGAATTGACGGTTTCTCTTTCGGGTAAACCGAATGAAATGTTGCTGACGCCGAGAATCGTTTTAACACCGAGAGTGTCGTTGAGATGTTTGACCGCCTTAAGCGTTTCGTTTGCACTTTGCGAGTCTGTGCTTATCGTCATCGCAAGCGCATCGAAAATAAGGTCGGATTTATCTATGCCGTATTCTTCTGCCTTTGCGATTATCTTTTCTGCAATTTTAATTCTGCCGTCTGCCGTTTTTGGAATACCATTTTCATCAAGGCAAAGGCAGACAACAACAGCACCGTATTTTTTGACAAGCGGAAAAACAGAATTCATCGATTCCTCTTTTCCGTTTACGCTGTTGAGCATCGGTTTTCCGTTATACATACGAAGTGCCGTTTCCATAGCGGTGATATCAGCCGTATCGATCTGCAAGGGTAAATCAGTAACACCCTGCAAAGCTTCAACGGCAGAATACATCATTTCCTTTTCGTCAATTTCGGGAAGTCCGACGTTGACATCAAGAATGTGTGCCTCTCTGTCCTTCTGCGCAATACCTTCGTTGATTATATATCCTATATCGTGATTTCTTAAAGCTTCTTTAAAAAGCTTTTTACCTGTGGGGTTAATTCTCTCGCCTATGATTATCGGCTTTTCACCGAAATTAACTGTCTTTGAGTAAGATGAAACTCTTGTCACTTTTTTGCTTTCGGGAATGAATGCTTCTGTATTTTTACAAGCAGAAACAAGAGCTTCGATATGTGCAGGAGTTGTGCCGCAGCATCCGCCGAGATATGAAACACCGAGCGATGCGATTTCCTGCATCATTTCAGCAAAGCTGTCTGCATCAACGTCAAAAACAGTTTTGCCGTCTACACTTCGCGGAAGTCCTGCATTCGGATTTAAAAGCATCGGCAGAGAGGTGAGGCTTCTCATCTTTTTCGCAAGAGGAAGCATTTCGGCAGGACCAAGACCGCAGTTCATACCGATTGCATCAACACCGAGACCTTCAAGAGTTGTAACAGCTGTTTCGATATCCGCACCCGTGAGAAGTCTTTCGTTTGAATCAAACATCATCGAAACAAAAATGGGCAGATCGCAGGTCTCTTTAGCTGCGAGTACACCTGCTTTGATTTCGTAAAGATCGGTCATCGTTTCAAAGAAAATGATATCCGAACCGTCTTTACCTGCGAGGATAACCTCTTTGTAAAGTTCATACGCTTCGTTGAATTCAAGCTCACCCGAAGGCTTGAGAAGCTTGCCGAGGGGACCAATATCAAAAGCAACTTTTTTACCCGTTTTTTTAACAAGGTCAACAGCCGCACAAACTACTTCACTGACATTGTCAAACTTGAGAGAATTTACACCAAATGTATTTGTGCTGATGATATCTGCCCCTGCGTTTGCATAGGCTTCGTGGACACTATATACCAATTCGGGATTTTTTATGTTAAGTGCTTCGGGCAATTCGCCTGCTTTCAGACCGCCTGCCTGAAGCATTGTTCCTAATCCGCCGTCAAAAAACTGTATCTTATTCATGGATTATATCACCAATACCCTGTGTAATCTTTTCTGCGATGTCAGGTTTGTTCATTGTGTAAATGTGGATGTTGTTAACACCGTTTGCAAGAAGGTCTACTATCTGCTCCATTGCATAGACGATACCTGCCTGCTTCATTGCAGCGTTATTCGAGCCGAAACGGCCAACAAGCTTTGTGAATTTCTTCGGAAGAGAACAACCGGCAAGTTTTACCGTTCTTTCGATTAGATTAACATTCGTAATCGGCATAATTCCTGCGACAAGCGGAACGTCGATGCCTTTGATAGCACACATTTCCCTGAAATTATAAAAAACCTCGTTATCAAAAAACATCTGTGTTGTGAGGAAATCAAGTCCGCAATCAACCTTTTCTTTCAGGTATGCAATGTCCGTTACCCTGTTTTCACTTTCAGGATGAATCTCGGGATAGCAAGCACCGCCAACACAGAAATCACCGAGGGTGTGTATCTCCTCGATAAGCTGACTTGCATATGTATAATACTGCTTATCAGGGAAAACAAAATCCTTCGGAATATCTCCGCGAAGAGCAAGGATGTTTTCAATTCCGTTTTCTTTCAATTCATTTACAACATTGTGGATTTTATCCCTTGTTGAAGTAAGGCAAGTGAGGTGTGCAAGCGGAGTGATTCCGTTTTCCTTAACGGAATTTGCAATCTCCGTTGTGAATCCGCTTGTTGTACCTGCTGCACCGTAAGTCACGCTCATAAATGACGGCGAAAGCTTCGCAAGTTCATTTATAACCGTTTTTGTGCTTTCAACCTTGTCCCATTCCTTCGGTGGAAAAACCTCGAACGAAACCGTAACCTTATTGTTTTTTATTATGTCTTTAACTTTCAAAAAGAACACCTGCCACATTCAGATTTCTGTTTTCATAATACCACTACTTAAAATTAATTTCAATAAAATAAAATACAAAAAGGTGTTCCGTTTTACCGAAACACCTTAAACATTCGTTGTAACTCTATCTTAAATTACTTTGCAACGTCAATAACTCGGTTTTCACGAATAACATTGACCTTGATCTGTCCGGGATACTCGAGTTCTTCCTCGATTTTCTTAACGATATCCCTTGCGACCAATACCATCTGGTCGTCAGATACAGCCTCAGGCTTAACCATAATTCTGACTTCACGGCCTGCCTGAATTGCGTATGATTTATCAACGCACGGGAATGAGCTTGTAATTTCTTCAAGCTTTTCAAGTCGCTTGATGTAATTCTGAAGATTTTCACGTCTTGCACCCGGTCTTGCTGCTGAAACTGCATCGGCTGCCTGAACGAGACAAGCAACGATTGTTTTAGCCTCAACATCACCATGGTGAGCATGAATTGCGTGAGTAACAGCTTCGTTTTCTCTGTACTTCTTAGCGTACTCTACGCCGAGTTCAATGTGTGTACCTTCCATTTCGTGGTCAAGTGCCTTACCGATATCGTGAAGAAGACCTGCACGCTTTGCTGTCTTGACATCTGCGCCTAACTCCGCAGCCATAAGACCTGCAATGTAAGAAACCTCCAATGAGTGGTTAAGTACGTTCTGACCGTAACTTGTACGGTATTTCAGCTTGCCAAGCTGTTTGATAAGCTCGGGATGAATTCCGTTGACACCTGCGTCAATAGCGGCTCTTTCACCTGTCTGCTTGATTGTGTGTTCAACTTCGCGCTTTGACTTTTCGTAAAGTTCCTCAATTCTTGTCGGATGAATACGTCCGTCTGCGATAAGTTTTTCAAGAGTAAGTCTTGCAATTTCACGGCGTACCGGCTCAAAGCAGGATACTGTGATTGCTTCGGGTGTATCGTCAATGATGAGGTCAACACCTGTGATTGTTTCAAGGGCTCTGATGTTTCTGCCCTCACGGCCGATGATTCGACCCTTCATTTCGTCATTCGGTAATGCTACGACTGATACGGTTGCATCCGCACTGTGGTCAGCAGCACAACGCTGAATTGCCGTCGCAATGATTTCGCGTGCTTTTTCTTCTGCTTCGTCTCTTGTCTTCTGTTCATAGTCAAGAATCTTGACTGCTTTTTCGTGAACAAGACTGTCTTCAAGAGTTTTGAGAAGATAATCTCTTGCCTGGTCTTTAGTGTAGCCCGAAATTCTTTCAAGCATTTCAATCTGGCTACGCTTGATTGTTTCAATTTCTTCCGCTTTCTGTTCAGCGTCCTTGATTTTTGAAGCGAGAGTTTCTTCTTTCTTTTCGATATTCTCGATTTTCTTATCAAGGCTTTCTTCCTTCTGAACGAGTCTGCGTTCCTGTCGCTGCAGCTCGCTGCGACGTTCACGGTTCTCGCGTTCAGCTTCCGTACGCTGCTTGTGAATCTCGTCTTTTGCTTCGAGGATAGCTTCTTTTTTCTTTGACTCAGCCTTTGAAATAGCTTCGTTAAGAATTCTGGTAGCTTCCTGCTGAGCAGAACCGATAGCTGATTCAGCAACCTTTTTGCGGTAGATGATACCAATCGCAACACCAATTGCAAGAGCCACAAACGCAGCAGCGACAATGGCAATTACAAATATTGATGTTTTAATCAAAACTTAAATGCACCTCCTGTTAGATTTTTTTAACTCATATTCTGATTTAAGTAAACTGTATACAACAGATTGTGTAGTAGTTCGTGTCAGGAACAATCCGTTGGAGATAGCTAAATTTTGGCATACTTAACTATCATCCGTTTTATTCTAATACAAATCAAGTCCTGTGTCAAGCAAAAACCAACACTTTTATGCTTTAATGTATAAAAAATTATATCTTTTATACTAAATTATATTAAATATCTGCAATAATTAAAACTGATTTGTGTTGTAGTTCTTTATCTGTGTGTTTGTGTACCTTTTCCCGCAAAAACAATTAAGATAATCCGACAAACTTAGTTAAAATACAAAGAAAAAAGAAGCCGATTGCTCGACTTCTTTTTTCAATAATTGAGGGGTTTATTGAGGAGGGGTATGTACTAACAAGAGTTGCGGCTCTCTCGTTGAGTACAGCTAAATCATAAACCATATTTGTTACAGAGATATGAACTTTCTGTTATGCTTCGGTATATTATTTATGAATTCAAAAGAAAATTTTTTCAAAAAAACTCACTTTTTTGCATTAAAGTGTTGAAATGGGTTTGGCTTTGTTGTAAAATTCAAAATGTAAGAATAATTACCCTGGGAGGTTATATATTATGAAACTTGCAGTTCAGCTTTATTCAGTCAGAGATGACTACAAATCAGGCGAAGAATTCCTTAAAATTCTTGAAAAGGTTAAGGAAATCGGTTTTGAAGGCGTTGAGTTCGCAGGCTTCGGCGGTTGCGAACCCGAAGAAATCAAAGCAAAGCTTGATGAACTCGGTCTTACAGCAGTCGGTTGCCATATGGGCGTTGAAAACTTCAAGGCTGATAAGATTGAAGAAACAATCCGTATCGCTAAAGTTCTCGGCATGAAATACGTCGGCACAGGCGGCGCACCGCACAGCACAGCTGAAGAAGTGCAGGAGCTTGTTAACATTTACTCTTATGCTAACAAAATCGGCGAAAAAGAAGGCATCAAATTCTACTATCATAACCACACAGAAGAATTTGAGATTGATTTTGACGGCAGAATGTGCATGGACGTTATCGCTGACGGTGCATACCTTGAGCTTGACACGTACTGGAGCTTCTGCGGTGGTGCTGACAACTATACATATATTAAAGATAACGCAGACAAGATTATCCTTCTTCATATCAAGGACGGTATCGACCGTAAGCCGACAGCTCTCGGCGAAGGCAACAACGACCTCCTTTCGGTTTTCAAGGCTGCTAAGGAAGTTGATATGGAATGGCTTGTTCTTGAAAACGATGATCCCGTGCCGACAGGCATTGAGGACATCACACGCAGCATGAAATACTTTAAAGCTAACTTATAAGGAGAAAATGGTATGAAACTTGGTGTATTCACTTGCTTACTTCAGAATTTACCTCTCGAAGAAGCACTTAAGTATTTTAAATCACTCGGTATTGAAATGGTTGAAATTGGTTGCGGCGGTTATCCCGGAAATGCACACGCAAATCCTGAGGAGTTGCTCGCAGACGATGCAAAATTTGAAGCTTTCAAGGCACTTATTGCGAAGTATGATATGCAGATAAGCGCACTCAGCTGCCACGGTAACCCTGTTCATCCGAACAAGGAAATCGCTGCTGATTACGACAAGACTATCCGTAACACTATCCTTCTTGCAGAAAAGCTCGGACTTCATCAGATCAACACATTCTCAGGCTGTCCCGGTGACCACGAAGGTGCAAAATATCCCAACTGGGTAACCTGCCCGTGGCCTGACGATTTCAGTGAAATCCTTGAATGGCAGTGGAACGAAGTTCTTATCCCCTATTGGAAAGACCTTGTTGAGTTTGCAAAGGCTCACGGCGTAAACAAAATCGCTCTTGAGCTTCATCCCGGTTTCTGCGTTTATAACTGCGACAGTCTTCTTCGTCTTCGCGAAGCAGTCGGTCCCGAAATCGGCGCAAACTTTGACCCAAGCCACCTTATCTGGCAGGGTATGGATCCTGTTGCATGTATCCGCAAGCTCGGCGATGCAATCTTCCATTTCCACGCAAAAGATACAAAAATCGACAAATACAATACTGCTGTCAACGGTGTTCTTGATACCAAGCCTTACGGTGATGAAATCAACCGTTCATGGATTTTCAGAAGCGTCGGCTGCAGCAACGATGAGGTTTACTGGAAGGATATCATCAGCAATCTTCGACTTGTCGGTTATGATTATGCAATCAGCATTGAGCACGAAGACAGTCTTATGAGCCAGAACGAAGGCCTTACAAAAGCTGTCAACACGCTTAAAAACGTTCTTATAACTGAAGCAACAACTGAAATGTGGTGGGCATAATCCCATTGAAAAGAGGCAAAAACTATGGTTAACGGAAAGATAGGAACAGCCGTCATCGGATACGGCGGTATGGGAAAATGGCATACAGAAAAAATGATGCGCGATATGAGCGAGAGAATGGAACTCGTCGGCATCTATGATATCAAAGAAGAAAGATGTCAGCTTGCGAGAGATAACGGAATTCACGTTTTTTCTTCAAGAGAAGAACTGCTCGCGGACGAGAGAATTGATTTTGTCGTTGTTGCAACGCCTAACGATATGCACCGTGAAATTGCAATTCACGCAATGGAATCGGGAAAAAGCGTTATGAGCGAAAAACCCGTTACGATGTCAAGCGAAATGCTTGAAGAAATGATTGCCGCAAGCGAGCGCACAGGTAAGCTTTTCACGGTTCATCAGAACAGACGCTATGACCCTGACTACCTCGTAATTAAAAAGATTTATGAAGACAATATGCTCGGAAAGGTTTTCAATATTGAATCGCGTGTCTGCGGTTCAAGAGGAATTCCCGGTGACTGGCGACAGAAAAAAGCTCAGGGCGGCGGTATGATTCTCGACTGGGGTATACATACACTCGACCAGATTCTTATGCTTTTCGATGACAAGAAGCTTCTTTCGGTTTACAACCAGATTACAAACATAACCAATGATGAAGTTGACGACGGATTCAGCTGTGAGCTTCGCTATGAGGGCAATCTCACTGTTCATCTTTACGTAGGTACAAGCAACTTCATCGACCTCCCTCGTTGGTATATGCAGGGTGTGAACGGAACTGCAGTTGTCGAGGATTGGGACAATAACGGTGAAATCATTATGGTTTCCGATTGGGAAAACAGAGATGCTGTGCCGATTCAGGCAGGTGTGGGACTTACAAAGACAATGGCACCGAGAACCGATGAAACAATCAAGAAGTACCCTCTCCCCTACGTTAAAACTGCTTCTTTCAGCGAAGAAAGCAGACTTTACAACAACCTCTGCGATGCACTTGAAGGTAAGGCTGAACAGTTTGTTACACATGACCAACAGAGAAGACTTATCAAGGTTGTTGAGGCAATGTTCGAATCAGCAGAGAAAAACGAGGTTATTAAATTCTAAGATTAAAGACCGGCGGAATTTCCGTCGGTCTTTCGTTTTTATATAACCTTATAAAAATGTATTATGTTCATATCCTCGGGCATCATCAGTCCGTGGCTTCCTGCGCCGCCGTCAATTTCATGGCATCCGTGGTCGGGAGCGAAGCCGAGAAGGGTTTTGTGGCTTGTCCAGTTTTCTTTGATTGCTTTTGCAAAGGTTTCATAAGCATTTACATTATGTTTAAGCGCATCAATTGCCTCTTCGCCCTCGGGTCCTACGCGATGCATTCTTCCGTCATAATTTCCGTTATAGACACAGATCAAATCGTACTTATCCTTTTTAATAAGTTCAAGTGCCTTTTCGTTTGCTTCATCGGGACTTTCGACGATGAAATAGTCCATCTCCCTTTCAAGGAAAATCTTTGACATACTGTCGTTACCCGTCGAAACGATGCAGGGTTTCTTTCCTTTTCGGATAAGTACATCGAAAACAGTGTCAATTTTGATAACGGGTTTTGTATATGATTGTATACCGTGAACTTCAGGCTCTGCTCCCGTATACATTGTTGCAAAGCAGACTGGAGTTACGCTCGGCATAACCGTTTGCAACGGAAGAGTGATGTCACTGTTGAGCATCACTGGAGCGAAAAGATCCGTATATTTTTCAAAAACCCAGAGTGCAACCGCATCGGGATTGTACATAAAAACTCTGTCAATATCTTTACCTTCAGTAAGTTTTTTCAGAACCTCGACAGGCTCGTCTGCACTTTCGGGCTTTTCAAAACCGAGTGCAGTGCAAAGCGACGCCGCAACACCCGTCAATTTAATCGGACAAAAAACATCCTGCATTAATATCACCTCACAAAAATTATAAACCTAAACAAAATAATGTCAATAACAGACCTATAATAATTTGTTTACAAATATTTCACTTGATTTTATACGGGAAATAATGTAATCTATATATGTAACAAACCAACGGAGGTTATTATAAATGAAAAAAGCTTTATGTATTATTCTTTCAATGATGATTCTTCTCGTTACTTTTGCTGCTTGCGGTGACAAAGAAGACGAGAACTTTGAGTATGTAACCAATGCAAACGGTGAGGTTGTCACAAACGAAGACGGAGTTAAGCAGACACAGCCCGTAACAACAACTGATGCTGACGGAACAGACGCTTCAACAGCCGGATCTTCAAAAGCTGACGGCACAACAAACCCTACATCAGGTTCTAACGGCACCATCCCGACTGTTCCCGACCTTGAAAACTTCAATCCCAACGCTTCAAAAGAAGATCTTCTTGACGAAGGCACAAAGGTGCAGAAGACTACTCTTCGTGACGATATCATTGCAAAAACAATCAAGGATAAGAAGTTCACAATGACAATGACAGTCCTCGGTCAGGGTACGGAAATCCCGACAACAGTTACAATGGACGGCGACAAATTCGGCGCTACGCTCAACCTTAACGGAATAGATTCCAAGGTTATTAACAAGGACGGAAAAACATACGTTGCATTCAACTTTTCAGGAATGAAGATGTATTTGGAAACCGAGTCCGAGTCAATTGGCATGGAAGACATTATGACTCCGCAGGCAGGAGACGACCAGAAATACGTCAAGACAACAACTGTTAAGGACAACGGCAAAACATACACCTGTGAAGAATATAAGACAGATGACGGAATTGTTACAAAGTTCTATTTCGAAGGCAAAAAGTGGGTTCGTCAGGAAACAATCGACGGCGATACAATTTCAATCTGCGAAATCAAGGATTTCAAGAACACTGTTGATAACTCAGTATTTGACCTTAAAGGCTACACAAAGCTTGATGAAAAAGCTCTGGCAGCTATGGGCGGTGGAATGTGACAATGAAGACTGTATTGATTACAGGTTCAGCAAGAGGTATAGGCGCAGCAACTGCTGCGCTTTTTGCTGATTCAGGATATAATGTTGTTATAAACTACAACACCAGTGAAGCTGAGGCTTTGTCGCTTTGCGAAAAGCTCCGCATAAAAGGCTGTAATGCAATCGCTGTCAAGGCCGACGTTTCCAAAAAGAACGAAGCAGAGTTTCTTTTCGGAGAGGCAAAAAAATCATTTGGCGGTGTTGATGTGCTTGTCAACAATGCAGGCATCGCACAGCAGAAGCTTTTCAGCGATATCACGATGCAAGACTACGACAGAATGTTTGACTGCAACGTAAAAAGCGTATTCAACTGTTGTCAATGTGCTTTACCGCATATGATACATAACAAAAACGGACGTATTATTAATATTTCTTCTATGTGGGGCATCGTCGGTGCTTCCTGCGAAGTGCACTATTCCGCTTCAAAGGCAGCAGTTATCGGTATGACGAAGGCTCTTGCTCGCGAGGTTGCACCTTCGGGCATTACGGTCAACTGCATTGCGCCGGGGGTTATTGATACCCCTATGAACAGCGGATTTGACGAAGAAACAATCAATGCCCTCAAAGAAGAAACTCCTGTCGGCAGAATCGGAACGCCCGAAGAAATCGCAAAGGCAGTGCTATTCTTTGCAAACGACAGCAGCGGATTTATTACGGGACAGGTGCTCGGAATTGACGGCGGTTTCATATAAATTTTGCATTTAATGTGCAATTTAGTTAAAAGGTTCTTGATTTATGTGAAAATATATGTTAGAATGTTTTTATCAATAGACAGGAGGAATCCTTTATGGCAAAGTGTCCTAAATGCGG
>JAZSID010000024.1:0-19404 GCA_045533625.1 Acutalibacteraceae bacterium
CGAAGCCACCCCAGTCGTTCTGCTTTTCAAGGCAGTAATTTGTACCTTTTTCAACTGTGATGTGTGAATCCTTGAACACACGGCGTATACCGTCCGCAACTGTTATGTACTCTGAAGCATAAGCGTTGTAGTTACCCTCAAGTGCTGTAACTGACATTGAGTTCGGACCGACAACTGCAATCTTCTTCTGAATGTTCTTGTCAAGCGGAAGGAAGTTATCTTTGTTGTGAAGAAGAACAATACATTCCTCGGCAGCTTTGAGGTTAAGCTCTCTGTGCTCTTTGCAATCGAGTTTGTCGTAGCTGATATCTGAGTAAGGTCTTGTTTCTTCAAATTCGCCAAGAAGGAAACGGATTGTATAAAGTCTTTCTGCAGCTGCTGTGAGTTCTTCTTCCGTAATAAGGTCTTCTTCGTAAGCATCAATAAGGTGCTGATAAAGTTCACCGCAGTTGAGGTCGCAAGTGTTTTTAAGAGAAACAGCAGCAGCCTCGGCTTTTGTATTTACGTACTTATGATGCTCGTAGATATCGTTGAGTGCACCGCAGTCAGAAACTACGTAACCGTCAAAGTTCCAGTTTTTACGGAGAACTTCCTTAAGAAGATACGGATGAGCACAGCAGGGGTGTCCGTTTGTGCGGTTGTAAGCGCCCATAACGCCTGCAACACCGGCTTTTACTGTCTTTTCAAATGCAGGGAGATATGTTTCGTACATATCGTGCATTGAAGCTATAGCATCAAAACCGTGACGGTCTTTTTCGGGGCCTGAATGAACGGCATAGTGTTTTGAACAAGCAGTTGCTTTGTAAAATTCGCCTTCGCCCTGGATGCCCTTTACAAATGAAACACCGAGTTCAGCTGTGAGAAACGGATCCTCGCCGAATGTTTCCTGACCTCTGCCCCAACGGGGATCGCGGAAGATATTGATGTTGGGTGCCCAGAATGTGATGCCCTTAAAAATATCAAAGTCATTGTACTTTACATGCTGATTGTACTTAACTCTGCCTTCTGTAGATATAGCATCTGCAACGGTATTAACAAGCTCAGGGTCGAATGTTGCAGCCATAGCAATTGCATGCGGGAAAACGGTCGCTGTTCCTGAACGGGCAACGCCGTGAGAACCTTCGTTCCACCAGTTATAAGCTTTGATGCCGAGTCTTTCAATCGGTGCGGATGTATAAAGAAGCTGAGAGATCTTTTCCTCAACTGTCATTTTTGAAACAAGTTCTTTTGCTTTGATTTTAGCTTCGTTTTTTGTCATTTCAGTTCTCCTTTTTGCAAGTTTATATAATTCTAACATTATAAAAAATGTTTTTCAACAGAATTTGAAAATTATAAAATTATTTTATAACCTGCTTACAGTAGTTGATGAATTTGTGTGCAGTAGGTGAAAGTGTGTTTTTGGATTTGATAAGAATACCAAGCTCACGGAATGAGTGCGGTTCAATCGGTTTTGCGATAAATGAGCCTGACATTCCCTTAAGCACAAGCTCGGGAAGAATAGAATAACCGAGACCGTGGCTGACCATCGAAACAATCGTCGCATCGTCAAGTGCCGTGCGGTTGATTAAAGGGTTGACGTTATTTTGCCTGAGAGTGTTCATAATGTCGTAGTCAAATCCGTAAGTTGGCATAAAAAACGGTTTATTGTTAAAAATAGAAACAGGCACAGTTTCTTCCTCAATGTTACATTCGGGAGGCAAGACAGCATAAAGTCTGTCATTCTGCAGATGAATCCAATCTCCGTGAAGGATGTCCTGCTTACTTGTAAAGCCAAGGTCAATTTCGCTGTTTGAAACAAGGCGGCAGATTTCGTCAAGGTTTCCAACATTAAGCTCAAAACGCACCTTCGGAAAATCCTTTTGAAACTTGCTGATGACAAGAGGGAGCCAGTGGTTGGTAACGCTTGCGTACGAAGCGATGCGGATAACTGTATCGTTGCTTTCCTTAACGCTCCTGATTGCTTTTTCAAGCTCAAGTCCCTGTTCTGTAAAACTCTGAATAAGAGGGAGAAGCTCCTCTCCGTCAGCAGTAAGAGAAACGCCTGATTTCGTCCTTTGAAGGAGCGTGATTCCGATTTCTTTTTCAAGTCGGTTCATCATATGCGTAAGTCCTGCCTGCGTGTAGCCGAGCTCGTCTGCGGCCTTTGTAAGACTTCCGTACTCAACGGCCTTGAGCAAGGCGAAAAACTTTGAAGATTCCATAAAAGTCCTCCTGACATTACAGAATGTAATATCTATATTATAATATGCAAATTTACATTTTTCAAGATATATTTTATAATTTAATTTATCCTATTATAGGTTTTTAACTAAAAGAAAGGGGTTTTAAAAATGGGTACAGAACTTAAGAAAAAGTACGGTCTGATTACTGCAATCTGTATGGTTGTAGGTATCGTTATCGGTAGCGGTGTTTTCTTCAAAGCACAGAACGTACTTCAGTACACACAGAATAACATGCCTCTTGGTATCCTTGCTTGGGTTATCGGCGGTATCGTTATCATCGTTTGTTCCTACAACTTCGCAACTCTCGCAAACAAATATGAAAAGGTTAACGGTCTTGTTGACTATGCAGAGGCAACACTTGGCTCAAGGTATGCTTATATGCTCGGCTGGTTTGCAACAACAATCTACTATCCGGGTATGACAAGCGTTCTTGCATGGGTTTCAGCACGTTATACACTTGTATTGTTCGGTTCAGATGATATCACAGGCGGTCTTTGCCTTGCACTTTCCTGCTTCTATCTCTGCCTGAGCTATGCAATCAACGCACTTTCTCCGATTATCGCAGGTAAATTCCAGGTTGCTTCAACAGCTGTCAAACTTGTTCCGCTTGTAATTATGGCTATCGTCGGTACAATCGTTGGTCTTAAAAACGGTAACACAGTAGCAGCTTTCCAGACATGGAACCTTGTTGAGCAGACAGGTGTGGGTGCTCCGTTGTTTGCAGCAGTTGTTGCAACAGCATTCGCATACGAAGGCTGGATCATCGCAACATCAATTAACGCTGAGCTTAAGAATTCAAAGAAGAATCTTCCCATCGCTCTCGTTGTAGGTGCTATCATCATCGTTGCAGTTTATATCTGCTACTACATCGGCCTTGCAGGCGGTGCAGAAATTGCTGACCTTAAGGACGGTGCAGGCGCACCCACAGCATTCCTTAATATCTTCGGTTCTGTCGGCGGTACAGCACTCAACGCTATGATCGTTGTTTCCTGCCTTGGTACACTCAATGGTCTTATGGTTGCAAGCACACGTAGCCTTTACGCTCTTTCTGCAAGAAATCAGGGACCGAAGGTGAAGATGTTCAAGGAAGTAAGCGAAGAAACAAATATGCCCACAAACGCATCTGTTTTCGGTCTTCTTATCTGTGCAGCATGGCTCTTCTACTTCTACGGTGCAAACCTTTGGGGCAATCCTGAAACAGGAAAGCCTCTCTTCGGAATCTTCAGCTTTGACTCATCAGAGCTTCCGATTATCACAATCTACGCTCTTTACATTCCAATTTTCCTTATGTTTATGATTAAGCACGGTAAGGAAAGCATTTTCAAGAATATTGTTATGCCTCTTATCGGTATCATTGCATCAGCCTTCATGGTATTTGCCGCTGTTTATGCACACGGTATCACACCGTATCTCAATGCAAAAGCAAACGGTGAATTCTCGTTCCCTGTTCTCTTCTACCTTATCGTTTTCGCAGTGATTATGATCATCGGCGCATGCTTCTACAAGAAGGGCAACAAGGAAACAAAATAATTTCCTGAAAAAACATAAGAGCTGAGTTTTGAACTCAGCTCTTTCTTTTTATATTCCGAAATAATTTTTAGCGTTATTGTATGAGATATCCTTGATGATATCTTCAAGCTCATCTGTGTACGGATAAAGTCCGTTTTCAACCATATCACCTACGATACCGCAGAGGATACGGCGGAAATATTCGTGGCGCGGATATGAAAGGAAGCTTCTTGAGTCCGTAACCATTCCGACAAACTTTCCGAGAACGCCGAGGTTGCCGAGAGTTCTCATCTGCTCACGCATACCGTCGATGTTGTCGTTGAACCACCAGCCTGAGCCGAACTGAATCTTTGACGGAGCTTCGCTTGATTGGAAGTTACCAAGCATTGTGCCGAGGACGTAATTATCCTTCGGGTTAAGGCAGAAGAGAATTGTTTTGGGAAGGGAATCTTCAACTGCGAGTGAATCAAGCATTCTCGAAAGGTCTTCTGCAATGTTACGGTCGCAGATTGAGTCAAAGCCTGTGTCGGGACCAATTTTCTTGAACATCGCTGTATTGTTGTTTCTCATCGGACCGATGTGGATTTCACAACCCCAACCCTTCTTTGCGTATTCCTTTGCAAAGAAACGGAAAAGCTCTGTCTTATATTTATCCTGCTCATCTACGGTGAGTGTTTCACCATCCAGTGCCTTTTTGAAGATTGCTTCAAGCTCATCTTCCGTTGCTCTGTTGTACGGCACATAAAGGAATCCGTGGTCACTTGCTTTACATCCCATTTCTTCAAAGAAATCAATTCTTGTCTTAAGTACCGCAACGAGCTTTTTGTAGGTTTCAATTTTTTCTCCGCTGATTTTCTCAAGGTCAGCGAGCCAGGGAAGATAGGTCGGAAGTTCAATTCCAAGTGCCTTGTCGGGACGGAAAGCGGGGAGTACCTTGCACTTGAAAGATGCATCTTTGGCAATCAGCCTGTGATATTCAAGGCTGTCTGCCGCATCATCTGTTGTGCATACGCAGGTAACATTTGATTTTTCGATAAGCTGACGCGGAGTGAATCCGCCGTCAGCTATTTTTTTGTTTGCCTTTTCCCAGATTACATCTGCCGTCTTTTCGCTCAACGGCTCGTAGATATCGAAATATCTCTGCAATTCAAGGTGAGTCCAATGGTAAAGCGGATTGCCGATGCAATACGGCATAGCCTTTGCCCAAGCCTTGAATTTTTCGTACGAAGAAGCATCGCCCGTAATGTATTTTTCGTCGATACCGCAGCTTCTCATTGCGCGCCATTTGTAATGGTCGCCGCTGAGCCAAAGCTCTGCAATATCGGCAGGCTGCTTGTTTTCATAAATTTCCTTGGGTGAAAGGTGGCAGTGCCAGTCGAAAATGGGCATCGTTGCAGCGTGCTCGTGATAAAGCTTTTTCGCTGTATCGTTAAAAAGCAGGAAATCTTTATCCATAAATGTTTTCATTGAAATTCACCTCATTATTCGGGAATGATGTCGTAAGAAAATGCAAATTCTTTTTCTTCAAATTTTCTCCACGGTTCAAGGTTTGCATATTCCAGATTGTCACAGTGCATCTTGTAGTCAAGTGAAACGATTGTTTCTGCGAGTGCTGTCAGTTCATCGTCGTGACGTGTTGCGTGAATCTGCTCGTCGTCGTAATGAATCGCCTTGAAGCAGAATCCTTCTGCACTTGTGTCCGCAAAAGAAAGTCCGTTGCCGTCAGCATCCTTAACGCTTGCTGTCTTTGTCTTGTAATGTGAAGAGCATTCCTGCGGTCTGATGTAATGTTCATATGCATCAGTTGCAGTTGTGCTGTATTCGGAAATCATCTGGCTTACGAATCGGTCAGCATAAGTTTCAACAGGGCCGTAGCCGAGGTATGTAACGTTTTCAAAGCCTTCAGGCATAACGAGCTTGATTCCGAATTTCGGGAGTGCAGGTGCGTTGTAAGTAACAACTGACTTCACACTGATATTGAGCTTTCCGTCAGCTGTGAATGTGTAAATGATATCTGCACGGATTGCGGGAGGCATAGCTGCTGCTGCGAAAGATGTTTTTGTTATGATAACAATCTTTTCATCAGAAGCTTCTGTAATTTCGCTTGAATATGTCTTCTGCTTTACCTGCTCATATCTTGCACGTTTCCATTCGTCAGCGAAGCCGTTGCTGATATGGTAACTGCGGTTTACGTTGAATTCAATCGGCGCAGAGAGAAGCTCTTTACCGTTGTTGATTGCAACGACTTTGCCGAGAATCTTGTCGAATGTATATGTTGTATCACCACAGTTGATTGTGATAGCTGTTCTGCTTTCGTCAAAGTTTACGGCATTAGTTTTATTTGTTTCGATACTGATTGCTGAATCGGAGAGTATAAACTGTGTATAACCCACCTCAAATCCTTTTTCAGCCCAGAGTGTATCGCTGTTCTGGAAGAAACGGATGTTGAGTGTTGTAAGCTCGTCTGTGTCGATATTGTCAAAGAGCTTATATTCAACCTTTTCGCGTGGAGCAATTTCAGCTTTTTCGATAATGCCCTCGCTAACAATTTTACCGTTCTTTTCAATTGTCCACTTGAATCCGAGGTCATCAAGTGCTTCAAAGTAGCGTTTGTTCATAACGGTGATTGTACCGTTATCGTAAGTAACCGTGAACGGCTGATATGTAATCTTCATATCATGGAAGCCGGGACGAAGACGTCTGTCGGGATAAACAAGACCGTCAATACAGCAGATATGGTCGTTCGGAAGGTCGCCGAAATCTCCGCCGTAACGGTACTTCGGATTTTCGGGTGTGCCGATGTTAACCGCGTGGTCGCAGTATTCCCAGATGCAACCGCCCATATAGTTGTCAAACTCTTCAAACTTGCCCCAATGAAGAGGAATGTCACCGGTGGTCCATGCTGCAACATATTCGCAGTAGTAGAACGGCTTTTTGTTTTCATGATTTTTGAGATAAGACTCAAGGTAATCAAGCGGAGCATACATACGGCTTTCAACGTCTGAAATGTCGCTGAAGTCCTTGCAAAGTCTTGACTGATATTCAAGGTGAGCGTTCTCGTAATGGATGATTGCATCAGGTTTACGTGAACGGATGTAATTTGCCATCTGTCTGTGGTTTTCACCGCAACCCGATTCGTTGCCGAGTGACCACATAATTACGCAACCGTGGTTTTTGTCACGCTCGAAAAGACGCTTTGCTCTGTCGATGTAAGCTTCTCTCCATTCGGGAGTGTCTGAAAGGAATGCCCAGTAATCCCAGTACCAGTCACCGTAGTTGTAACCCATACCGTGAGTTTCAATGTCAGCTTCGTCGATTACCATAAAGCCGAACTTGTCGCAAAGCTCAAGGAAACGCGGGTCGTTGGGATAGTGGGATGTACGGATTGCGTTTACGTTACCCTGTTTGAGGATGTAAAGGTCACGTGTCATATGTGCCATATCAACAGCATATCCCGTTTCGGGATTACTGTCGTGACGGTTGATACCACGGATTTTAACAAGCTTTCCGTTGAAAAGGAAACAACGGTCTTTGATTTCAGCTTTTCTTACGGCGAGAGGGAAGTTAATCCACTCGTTGCCGATGGTGAGTGTGAGGTTGTAAAGCTGAGGATTCTCAGTGTTCCAGAGAACGGGTGAATCAACACCGATTACGAATGAGCCGTCAGCCTTGCCCTCTGCAACCTTGCAACCGCAGGGAGATGTGAGTGTCCATTCAATTGAAGCGTCAGCTGAAAGTGTAACGTCAGCGTTGATATCAACGTGTGAAAAATCATCTGCGAAGCTGTATTCGATAAAGATATCCTTAAGGTATGCTTCGTCACGCTCAAGGATGTATACATCGCGGAAGATACCCGAAAGGCGGAAGAAATCCTGGTCTTCAAGATATGAACCGTCACACCATTTAACAACAAGAACTTCAAATGTGTTTTCGCCGTTAACGAGCTTGTCTGTAATTTCAAGCTCACTTGTGTTGTGGCTTACCTGGCTGTAGCCGACAAAAGCACCGTTAACCCAAAGGTAGAAGCAGGGTGCAACACCTTCGAAGTTGATGAAATACTTTTTGCCCTCTGTTTTTGTGAAATCAACCTTACGGCGGTAGAAGCCGCAGGGGATGACATCGGGAAGGTGAGGCGGGTCAACGGGGTAGGGATAGTCCTGATTGATGTAGTTGGGTACATCGTAACCGCTGTCAAGCTTCATCTGCCAGCAGAAGGGTACTGTCATCTTGTCAGGGCAGACGACGGATGAAGAAAATCCCTCAGCCTCAATATCAAGCTCCTCAACATTATTGAAGAAAGCGAAATCCCATTCGCCGTTCAGAAGTGTTAAAAATGCAGATTCTTCACGGGGAAGAGCAGATTTCTCTGCTGACTCGAACGGCACAAAGTATGCCCTCGGAGCTTCGCAGCCGACGTGAAGATGTTCAAGCATTCTGTGAAATCTTTTAACCATAAAAATACGCTCCTTTTCCAAGGTGAATTTAATAAATTTTAACATATATAAAACGCTATGTCGAGAGAAAACAAAAAAATAAAATCCGTAAACCTTAACAAAGATTTTCGGATTTTTTTGAATGTTTTAATTTTTTGTTTTTGAGAAAACGTGCATTCCCACACCGTAGTCTTTAACAAGGATATCTTTCGGAAAACGTGAGAATTTAATTGTAACAAACAAATCTCCTGCGGCACCCGAGAGGTTTCCTATCTGAATGATATAAACAACCCAGAACCAATCCTGCGGAACAAAAATATTTATCACGGCAAGGACAACTCCCCACAGAATAACAGGTGCCAACGCTATAAATATATATGATTTCTTGTCATAATAATCGTCACTACCTGCGAAGGCGTAAAGTCCAGTGAAACCGTATTTTATTTTTTGAGTGCCACACATTTTCATAGCGATACCGTGTACTGCTTCGTGAAGCACAATATATAAGACATAAAGAGCAATCAAAGCTCCGAAACGGATGTAATATGCGGCAAAGCCGTTATCCATACTGAAAAGTGTGGACATAGGAACAACAAAATCCATCGGCACGGCAAGAATTAACGAAATCAACAAACCAACGGAATTGATAAGCAAAGCAGTTTTCTTGTTTTTCTGCAGGTTTACATTATAAATTTCTGAATATCCTTCAGGTAAAGATTGAACACTTTTCATATTTTAACACGTCCTTTGAAACGATTTAAAAGTTTTTCTTCAGATTTTTTTGAATTTTATTTTCTTTATATCCGTTTGCAAAGTAAAATTTATGAGCATTTTCACGTTCAATACCTGAGCAAAGACGAATTCCGACGGCACCGTTTTCTTTTGCCCATTTTTCACCTTGACTTAATAAAGCTGAGCCGATACCCATTCGTTTGTAATCATTGTCAACTGCAAGTCCTAAACAATTCTTGTAGTTATCGGCATAGATTACATCATAATTTACAAGGTGTATGTAACCGACAGCTTTGTTGTCAATCTCTGCAACAAAAATTATTTGAGAATCATCTTTTATGACATTTTGAATTTTGTCTCTTTGCTTATTCAAATCATAGTCATAGCCAAGGCTGGTTTTATTGATATAGTAAATATCGTCGGTATCAGAAAGTTTAACTTTGCGAACAATAAAACCATTAGTCATTGTTTATTCTCCTTTGCAGAAATTTTCTTTTCAATAGTAATGCAAGAAGATGTCAACATTCTTTGAATTCTGCCACAAAGGTTTCTATAATTCTTGAAAGTGGCTTCATCTATTGCAGCAGATGAGAATAAAAGCTTTAACCAACTTTCTGTTTCGACACATTCCTTTCGGGCAATTTTAAATTTTGAAAGCATATCAGGTAAGCTTTGAGGGTATTGAGCTTCAGAAATATTTGCGAATACGCTTGATGAAGACTTGCGAATCTGAAATATTGTATTTGAATTATCTTTTCTTTCTAATGACTTACAGAGTTTATCAATTTCAACTGCTAATTCTTCCGAATATTTCATTAAAGGATTATTTTTCATAGGCTCACCTCTTGTGGATAATATATCACGAAAACTTAGCATATTCAAGTAACGCCAATCAATGCGAAGCATTGTATGTAACCCGTCGCAGACGGAATGTAATTATTTTGAAAAAATGTATGTAATCAATCCGAAGGAAATGTACCTGATGTGATGACATACAGCTTTGCTGATTACATACACCTAACGGCGATTACATACCAATCCTTCGGATTGGATAAAAACAAAGGACTACCGAGGTAGTCCTTTGTTTTTTGGAGCTGGTAGTCGGACTCGAACCGACGACCTGCGCATTACGAATGCGCTGCTCTACCAACTGAGCCATACCAGCAATTTGCGAAAGTTATTATAATATATCTCTTCCGAAAATTCAAGGCTTTTTGTAAATATTGTTCAGGAGAATAAATTTTTCATTTTTCTATTGTTTATCTGCCGTTGATTTGGTAAACTGAAATCAACCTCATTAAAGGAGCGTTTGTTATGGAAAAAATTAAAATTGGTATATTCGGTGCAGGTCGCGGAATGAATATCGCAGAAAACCTTGCTCTTATTGAAGATTGTGAAATTGTTGCTCTCTGCGATTTCAACGAGGAAAGAGCCGCAGAGGGAATTAAAGATTTCGGTAAAGAAATTCCGTTTTATAAGGATTTTGACGAATTTATTGAGCTTGACCTCGATGCAGTTGTCCTTGCAAATTATTTCCACGAGCATACACCGTATGCAATCAAATGCTTTGAAAAGGGGATTCATGTTCTTTCAGAATGTATCAGCAACGGCACAATGGCAGAAGGTGTTGAGCTCATCCGTGCTTTTGAAAAGAGCAATTCCATTTATATGCTTGCCGAAAATTATCCGCAAATGAAATTTAACCGCGAGATGAAGCGAGTGTGCGACGGCGGTACGCTCGGCAAAATTCTTTATGCTGAGGGCGAATACAATCATCCGGTCAATCCTTATGACGATGAATTCAAGAAAGGCTATATTTATTTTACGAAGCACTGGAGAAATTTTGTTCCTCGCTCATATTACATAACTCATTCGCTTGCGCCTATTATGTGGGCAACGGGTGCAACCCCGAAGAGGATCAGCGCACAGCCTGTATTTTCCCCCATTCCCGAAAAGGCAACGGGCAGATATGTCGGCGACTCTTCGGCGGTTATAACATCTCTAAACGATGACGGCTCTGTTTTCAGAGTAACAGGTTGCGCATCTTACGGTGCTCATCATAATGCATACAGAATCTGCGGTGTTAACGGTCAGGTTGAAAACCTCCGCGGAATGGGCGAAAAGGTTATGCTCCGTTACAGCGAATGGGCAATCCCTGAGGGTAAGGAAGAAATCAATTTCTACGAGCCTGAATGGAACGACAAGGACGAAGAGTTTATCGAAAATTCAGGCCACGGCGGCGGAGATTATATCGTTGGCAGGATGTTTATTGACTGCATAAAAGCAAAGAAACAGCCCGAACATCCTTACGACATTCATTCTGCTGTTGCGATGAGCTCGGTTGCGATTCTTGCACACCGTTCAATTCTTAATGGCGGTGTACCGTACGACATCCCCGATTTCCACCTTGAGGAATGCCGTAAACAGTATGAAAACGACAGGGAAACACCATTCTACGGTACGGACGGCAGTGAGCCGACAATTCCGTGCTGTTCAAAAACGGACTACAAGCCGACAGACGAACAGCTTCGCAAGTATCTTGAACTACCGGGCATAAAAGAATAAGAATCAACGGGATGTGAGAACATCCCGTTTTGTTTTGCAAGCATTATTCATTTTTAATTTTGGTAAAAATCTTTTCTGCTTCTTCCAATATCATATATGTGGTATTAATCGGCGGAGGAAAGAAAGTAATGATTTTTCTGAAAGTTTCGGGGTGACTTTCTCCATTTAACGTCAAGCCGTCATGTGTTGTGACGGAAATCTGCTGTGCCTCTCTTTCGGCAACAATCTTACCTGCGTACACACCTGTTTCAAGAAAGTCAGTGTTGATTTTGCTTATGGCAATTCCCGAAGTGACAAGCGTAATACCAAAGATCAGAATAACTGAAGTTATGAAACCGTCAAGGATTCTCTGTGTCTGATTTTTTTCGTTTTTCATGAAAAAACACCTCCACGGGAATTATTGTCAGCAACGGGTGTCTTTAATCGTTTATTTTTTCACAAATTTGTGAGATGTTACAAAAACTCAACGATATGGCGACAACAATAAGCAAATTGTATATTGCAATTTCACTTTTTATTGGATATAATATATATGTAAAAATTTGTATTTTCAACGAAAGGATTGAAATATTATGGCATTGACAACCAACAAGTCAATTCTTGATTGGATTGACGAAAAAGCAGAACTCGTTAAGCCTGACCAGATCGTATGGATCGACGGTTCACAGGAGCAGCTCGACGCTCTCAGAGCAGAGTCTGTTGCAACAGGCGAAATGATCAAGCTCAACCAGGAAAAGCTCCCCGGTTGCTACCTTCACAGAACAAATCCGAACGACGTTGCTCGTGTTGAGGACAGAACATTCATCTGTTCAAAGACAAAGGAAAACGCAGGTCCGACCAGCAACTGGTGTGATCCTGAAGAGATGTATGCAAAACTTTATGACCTTGCTCGTGACTCTTACAAGGGCAGAACAATGTATGTTGTTCCGTTCTCAATGGGTCCGATCGGCTCACCTCTTGCAAAAGTTGGTGTTGAGATCACAGACTCAATCTACGTTGTTCTCAATATGGATATCATGACTCGCGTAGGCAAGGAAGTTCTTGACGTTCTCGGCGACAGCAATGACTGGGTACGTTGCTTCCACGCAAAATGCGACATCGATCCTGAAAAGAGATATATCTGCCATTTCCCCGAAGATAACGCTATCATTTCTGTTAACTCAGGTTACGGCGGAAACGTTCTCCTCGGTAAGAAGTGCTTTGCTCTTCGTATCGCATCATACCAGGGCTGGAAAGAAGGCTGGATGGCTGAGCATATGCTTATCCTCGGTCTTGAGAATCCTCAGGGCGAAGTTAAGTACATCGCTGCTGCATTCCCGTCAGCTTGCGGTAAGACAAACCTTGCTATGCTTATTCCGCCCGAGTACCTCAAGGAAAAGGGTTACAAGATCTGGACAATCGGTGATGACATCGCTTGGATGAGAATCGGTAAGGATGGCAGACTTTATGCTATCAACCCCGAAAACGGTTTCTTCGGTGTTGCTCCTGGTACAAACGAGAAGTCAAACTTCAACGCTCTCGAGTCAACAAAGAAGAACACAATCTTCACAAACGTGCTTCATAACCTTGAAGATAACACAGTTTGGTGGGAAGGTCTTAACAAGGATCTCCCGACAAACGCTAACGACTGGATCGGCAATCCATGGGATCCGTCAAAGTTCAATAAGGCTGACAAGTCAACTTACGGTGCAAACCCGAACTCAAGATTTACAGCTCCGGCAGTTAACTGCCCCTGCATCTCTCCTGAGTTTGATAAGGGTGAAGGCGTGCCGATTTCTGCAATCGTATTCGGCGGCCGTCGTGCAAAGGGTGCTCCGCTTGTTTACCAGTCAAAGAGCTGGGAAAACGGTGTATTCATCGGTTCAGCTAAGGCTTCTGAAACAACAGCCGCAGCTGCAGCGGACAGAGGTGTTGTTCGTCGTGACCCGATGGCTATGCTTCCGTTCTGCGGTTATCATATGGCAGACTACTTCCAGCATTGGCTCGATATGGGCGAGAAGCTCGGCGAGAACGCTCCGAAGATCTTCAACGTTAACTGGTTCCGTACAGACGATGAAGGCAACTTCATCTGGCCGGGATTCGGCGACAATATGCGTGTTCTTAACTGGATCATCGACCGTTGCGAAGGCAAGGCAGATGCAACAGAAACAGCTATCGGTTACGTTCCGATGCCTGAAGACATCGACCTTACAGACCTTGATATGGATATGGATACTCTTAAGGACATCCTTACAGTTGACAAGGAAACATGGGAGAAGGAAGCAGCAGAAATCGAAGAGCACTACAAGAAGTTTGGCGACAAGCTTCCCGAAGAGCTCAGAACTCAGCTTGCTAACCTCAAGGCAAACCTTGCAAAATAAGATAAAACAATTTGCGGCTCGCACGAAAGTGTGAGCCGTTTTTTACGTATGTATTTACTAATAAAGTTTCGAGGAGTATAATACAAAAAGAGGTGAGAATATGAAATATAATCTTATTGTTGCAGGCGGTGGTCTTTCAGGTGTAGCTGCTGCCGTTAGTGCTGCACGTGAAGGACTCAGCGTTCTGCTTGTAGAAAAATCAGGGTGTCTTGGTGGTGCAATTTCAAACTGCCTTGTTTATCCCTTTATGCCGTATTGGACAAAGACTCATTGTGACGATGCAGATAAAAGCAAAAAATATCTTTCGCAGGGTATCTTTAAAGAAATGAAGCAGAGGCACGATGAATATGTTTCTGATTGCAAAGACCACGAATTTAACTCAGAATATATGAAAATTGTGCTTGACGATATGACAACTCAAGCCGGTGTTGATGTACTTTTTCACGGCGTTGTTTATGATGTTAAAACGCAGGACAGGCAAATTACCGAGGTCCGAATAACTGCAAAGAGTCAGAAGATAACCGCGCAGGCAGATTTCTTTATTGATGCGACGGGTGACGGAGAACTGTTTTATCTCGCAGGCTGTGATTTTCAGCTTGGCCGTGAAAGTGACGGACTTTGTCAGCCTATGACAACCTGTTTCAGGATGAGTGGTGTTGATCTCGACCTTTTTACGGAAGAAAGACCTCGTCTGCAGGAGCTTTATAAAAAGAAACAAGCTGATGGTGAAATCACCAATCCGAGAGAAAACATTCTCGTATTTTTCGGAGTAGGTGAGGATGTTCTGCATTTCAATACAACGCGCGTTGTCAAGCTTGATCCGACAAATCCGTTTGATGTGAGCCGTGCAGAGGTTATCGCAAGACGGCAGATTCACGAAATAGTTTCTTTCCTTAAAGAACACTCAAAAGCTTTTGATGAAAGTGCATTGATTTCAATTGCCGTTGACATTGGAGTTCGTGAAAGCCGTAAACTTAAAGGTGTTCATATTCTGACTGCGGATGAAATTATAAATTGCACCCGTTTTGATGATTCAATCGCGCTCGGAAATTATGACATAGACATACATAACCCTTCAGGAACAGGTACAAGCCACAGATTTTTTGGCGACGGTGAGTATTATACAATTCCGTACCGTTCTCTTTTACCGAAGGAGTTTGATAATCTGCTTGTTGCGGGACGTTGCCTTTCAGCGACGCATGAAGCTCAGGCATCTGTCAGAATAATGCCGATTTGCTGTTGCCTTGGTCAGGCGGCAGGAACAGCTGCGGCACTTGCTTTTAAATCAGATAAGAATGCACATACCGTTGATATTTCAGCTTTACAGAAAAAGCTTATTGAAAACGGTGCAGTGCTGTAAAAAAAACCTGAGCAAAATTTGCTTTGCTCAGGTTTTTACTATTATTAAGTCTTTTTTCTGTTAGGAGATATTTCGTTCCACATCGTGAATCCGAGAATCAGTAATCCACCGAAAATCTGCGTTGCGGTAATGTCTTCCCCGAGCACCGTAACGGAAATCAGCACTGCTACCAAGGGGTCAATGTAGCTGAGAATTGCCGCTTTCTGTCCGGGAAGTTCTTTTAGTGATGAGAAGTACATACAATATGTTATTCCTGTGTGCACAAGTCCGACGATGAGAAGATTTATCCAACCCTTTTCGTCAAGAGCCTGCAGCGTGACACCGCTTGTGAATAAAACATAGGGCACGAGAATAACTATCGCAGCAATAAACTGCAAAAACGTACGATGTATTCCGTCAACGTTTTTGATGAATTTATTAAGAAGAACAACCGTTGCGTAGAAAACTGCCGCACCGAGCCCGAAAAGGATACCTACAATGTGTCTGTTACCGCTGATGTCGCCGATACCCGTGATTAAAACAAGTCCTGCCGTTGACATTACGAAGCAGATAATTTGTTTTATTGTCAGTTTCTCGCGGAAAAGCAGGGGACTGACAACGGTCACGATAACGGGTGCGAAATAATAACTGAGGGTTGCAACGGAAACGGTTGTATATTTGTACGCTTCAAAAAGCAGAATCCAGTTGATGCCCATTGCTATACCCGAAAACAGCAGCAGCGGAATGTCTTTCTTGATTTTTCCGAAAGGGATTTTCTGCCTTGTTACGAGCAAGAAAAATCCGATTAAAACGGCAGCAAGAATTGCACGGTAAAGAGCAAGCTCGCCCGAAGAAACATTGATATTTCGCACAAAAGGTGCCAATGTTCCGAATATTATCATTGATACAATCAGCATAAGACGCGGATTCATTAATTTTTTCATAAAAGAAACCTCAGATTTGTATTTAGCTGACAGTATTATACAGAATAACGAGTGATAATGCAACACTAAGCTGTTCAATATTCAGTTGACTTTAAATTGTCTTGTTGATATAATACACTTGTATACTTATGATTTATCGAGAAGGAAATGTTATGAATATTCTTGTAGCTCTTGACTCGAATTATATACATCCGCTTTGTGTTATGTTTAATTCTCTTGCGAAGACTAACGCAGGCAACAGCTTCGATATTTACGTTGCCTACTCTTCGCTGACAGAGGACGACTTTGCACAGATGGAAAAAGCTCTCGGTAGCCTTGATGCAAGAATCCACAGAGTTTTTGTTGAAGACGAAATCTTCTCGGGCGCACCTGTACTCAGCAGGCTCAGCAAGGCAACGTATTACAGGCTTCTTATCGGTGATATCCTGCCCCAAAGCGTTGACAGATTGCTTTATCTTGACCCTGATATTGTTATCAATAAGGATCTGACGGAGTTTTATAATCTTGACCTCAAAGGTAATGTTCTTGCGGGCGGTACACACCTTTACGGTATTATAGAAATGGGTAATCTTAGCCGTTTGCTCATAAGCCCGACAAAAAAACACCACTATATCAATGCAGGTGTTCTCCTGATTGACCTTGCAAAGTGGAGAAAAACGGTTACTCTCAGTCAGATTATGGGCTTTATTCAGAAGAATATAAGGTTTTTGCTCCTCGCAGACCAGGATGTAATAAACGCTCTGTTTGCCGATAAGATTCTGGTAATAGATGAACGTATTTATAATCTTGACGAAAAAACTTTAAAGCATTTTAAAAAGAAGTTTGCAGGAAGTAAGAAAATTGACCTTGATTGGGTTCGTAAAAACACGGTGATTATCCATTTTAACGGAAAGCATAAGCCGTGGAATGAGCCTGATTACAAAGGGGAACTCGGAGAATTTTATGAAAACAATAAAACCTTCTGAAAACGATGTTGATTACGAGCGCAAAGTCAAGCTGTTTCAGCGTATAGGCGCTGTTTGTGCAAGCCTTATTATGGCAGGTGTTTTCCTGTATTTCTATTTGCGCTACGGAAAACAGCTTTATGAAATCTTCGGCGATGCAGAAAGTCTGAAAATCTTCCTTTCGCAGTTCCGCGGATTTGACAAATGGGTTTTTGTTGCAATAAGAGCGTTCCAGACGGTAATAAAAATCATTCCTGCCGAGCCGCTTGAAATCGGTTCGGGTGCGCTTTACGGCACGTGGGAAGGAATGTTCCTTTGCATCCTCGGCACAATGATTGGCTCGTTTGTGATTATCGCGCTGACCCGTGCTTTCGGCAGAAGGCTCGTCAATGCATTCATACCGATCGAGAAAATCGAATCGCTTCGTTTCCTTCAGAATAAAAAGAAAGTTTATCTTTCACTTTTCTTTATCTATCTTATACCCGGCACACCGAAAGATGTGCTTACCTATGCCGCAGGACTTACCGGACTTAATATGAAAAAATTCCTGTTCATCACGGGTATCGCACGAATTCCGTCAATCATAACTTCGACCTGGTGCGGACAGGAAATCATTAATAAAAACTACACGCTTGCAATCGTTATCTTTGCGGCGACGGGAATCCTGAGCATTGTATGCTCTGTGATTTACAACAAGGTTTTATCAGAAAAAGAGAAGAAAGAAAAAAGTACGGTTGCCGATGGCGACAATCCTGCTGAGGACGGTGAGTAAACTATGACCGTGGCGCTTGAAAACAAAAAAACGGATAAGCTTGGCTACATAGCACCTGTGACGTTTCTTTTGGCAGGTCTTATGCCTGAATATGTTGCACCGTTTTTCACGGGAATAGGTTTTATACTTGTTCTAAAAAACAGAATCAAGGCAAAAACAAAACCGAAATTCGGCGACCTCGGTATCAGTATTATCGTTTACATGGCTTGGATGGTTGTTGCATCCTTGTGGACATCGTCGATTATTTCTTCACTGGCGAGTATCGGCTTGTGGTCGTTGATGTTTGCAGGATATTATTTCTTTACGGAAACCGTCAAAACTCAGGAAGACCTTGACAGACTGTTTTATTTCGGCGCACTTTGTGCAGGAATAGCGGGAGCGATAGGCGTGGGTCAGATGGTGCTTTACCATATTTCAGCTGATGTCAGCCGTTACTTCAACCCATTCTGGAGATTTATTGACTACGGTGTTGAAAAGCTTGTTGTGCTTCTTCCCGAGTTTATCAAATCAAAAATGGCATCAACGACTTTCCATTCTTTCGCAACACGTGCCTGCGGAACATATTCGAATCCGTTGTTCTTTTCAACGGCAGAGGTAATGCTCTTCCCGTTTGCGGCACACACCTTCCTTTGCTCGGATAATATAAAGAAAAAGCTTATCGGCCTCGCTTGCTTTATGCTGAGCCTCGGCGGAGTTGCCTGCTCTTACTCAAGGGGACCGTACCTTTACGCTTGTGCAGTTTTTGCAATTCTTCTTTTCTACGGCGGTAAAAAGCTTTTAACTCTTCTTGCTATCGGCGGAGTTACGGCAGGCGGAATACTTGTTGTTTTCAACGGTACAATCAAGCGTATCCTTTCGCTTCTCAATGATAAGGATATTTCCGTTAATACAAGGAAAGACCTTTATAGCGCAATCATCGATATGATTAAAGATAAACCGATTTTTGGTTATGGTACGGGCTTTGACAACGTACGTCAGATGCTTCATAATACATACAACATCAAACAACCGCACGCTCACAATATCTTTCTCGAAGCGTGGGTTGAGCACGGAATAGTCGGCCCGATTCTGCTTCTTGCAATCTTTGTGGTTTTTGCAATCAATGCAATAAAGCTGATACGTCTGGGCAAAAAAGAACGCGAAATCGGTGTAACTCTTTTCGCTTCAGTAACGGGATTTTTACTTTGCGGAATGACGGACTGTCTTTTCTACGGACTTAAACCGTTGCAGTATTTTATGATGGTGCTCGGAATTTCGCAGGCTGCATTTGCAATTTACCTGAAAAAGAAAAAAGATAAATAGGTATAAAATCAAAGGAGCTGTAAAAACAGCTCCTTAAATATTTATAGGTTATAAATCCTAAAAATATCCCGATAAATTCGGGTTTGTCGGGATATTTGATTTCGCACAATCCAACTCTGTGTGCGTAGGGGACGGGTAGCCTGTCCCGTCGAATCTCGCACTATTTCGGTACGGGAAACCCGTACCCTACAATCCATGAGCAATAATCGTGTTCGTAGGGGAACATATTATGTTCCCGAAAAATCGCATAAATTCCGCGGGCAGATGATATCTGCCCCTACG
>JAZSID010000070.1:0-2172 GCA_045533625.1 Acutalibacteraceae bacterium
GCACCGCTTGCAATCATAACCGAGGTGAGAGAAAATTTTTCGCTGATTTTTGAATAGAGTACTCTTGCACTTCCCATTAAAAATGCAAACATACACGGTCCCAATAAATCTCCCGTTGTTTTTGAAACCTGAAGTCCCGACTCAGCAAAGGCTGAAGCCCACTGACTCATAGCCTGCTCACTTGCCCCTGAGCAGAGCATAACGAGAGCGAAAACGTAAAAAAGCTTTGTTTTAAAAAGCTCCTTAACGCTCATACTCTTGCTTTCGCCAAGAATATTTGGAAAAGGTACACGGCAGAAGTAAAGTCCGTTAATCATAGGCACAAGCGCCCATATAACGGCGAGGATTCTCCAGTTATCCACAGAAAAGAGTGTGAAGAAAAGTGTAGAGAAAAGAACAACGCACATATGTCCCCAACAGTAAAAGGAGTGCAGAAGACTCATTGCTGCCTCTTTTCTTTCACCGGGACAAGCCTCCACAAGCGGACTGATTATAACCTCAATAAGACCACTGCCCGTGGCGTATATTATAATGGAAATCACAATTCCCACAAAAGGCGGCATAATATAGGGCAGTACACTTAAACTGCAAAGCCCCACTGCTGCGAGGATGTGTGCCGCAATTGTGCATTTTCTGTAGCCTATTTTGTCAATAAAGTAAGCCGAGAAGTAATCCACCACAAGTTGGAACCCGAAGTTGATTACAATAAGAAGGGATATTTTATCATAAGGCAGGCTGAAATCACGCTGAAAAGTAAGAAACAGCAAGGGCAGGAAGTTATTGATTATAGCCTGAACAAAATAGCCGCCGTAGGATGCGTAGAAGGTATGCTTAAAATTGTTTCTTATTGCCATTTTTCTCCTCCCTACACAAATATACTGCGAAAATTTTACCACAGAGCTACAAAAAGTCAAGCGTCGTGCAAAATTATTCTGACATTTGTAGGAAAAATGTTGAAAATTTTCCAGCAATTGTATATAATTGTTTACAGGTTAACATACCAAACCAATATATTAATACAAAGGAGAAAACATTTATGGCAGTATTCAAAAAAATTGTCGCTTCCGTTATGGCTGCATTCTTAGCTGTTTACGGCTTTATCGGTATGACCGGAAATGTTAGCGACGACTACACAGAAGGCAAGTACAAAAACGTTATTCTTATGATTGGCGACGGCATGGGCTTCAACACTCTTGAAGCTACCAAGGCACAAAGAGGTGTTTCTCTCGCTATGGAAACAATGCCCGTTAAAACCCAATCACAGATTTTTTCGTTCCTTATTCCCGGAACAGACTCAGCTGCAGGCGGGACAGCACTTTCAACAGGCTTACGCGTATGGATAAACTCTCTCGGAGTTTTCCCCTTTGACCCCTTCACCATCAATGATTTCAATGTGCCCATCAACCTTTGCGAGCTTGTAAAGAGAGACGGCAAGGCTACAGGCGTTGTTACAACAGACAAAACCTCCGGTGCTACTCCTGCTTCTTTCTCAGCTCATGCACTTGCAAGAAATATGGAAGAAAACATTTCTGCTGACCAGCTCAGTTCAGGCTTTGACCTTATCTGGGGCGGCGCAAGTGCAAGTGTAAACAAAGAAAATGCAGCAGCAAACGGCTTCACCTACATCAGCACCGAAACAGAAATGAATGCCCTTACAGAAGGCTCACGCAGCTTCGGTCAGTTCAGCTACAACGACCTTTACAACTGCAGAGATAACAATGACACTCCCCGAATCACAGAAATGACTGAAAAGGCAATTGACCTTCTTTCAGCTGACGAAGACGGCTTCTTCCTTATGGTTGAGGGCGCTTGCATTGACAAGTTTTCACACAACAACGAATTCGCCGGCGCAACAATGTGCACAGAGGAATTTGACAAGGCTGTTGAGGCTGCACTTGAATTTGCAAAAGAAGACGGCGAAACTCTTGTTATTGTAACTGCTGACCACGAAACAGGCGGTATTAAGCAGAGCAAGAAGACCGGCGAATATTATTACACCTCAGGTGAACACACCAGCGTTGACGTTCCCGTATTTGTTTCAGCAACTGATGCAGGCTTCAAGTCAGGCGACAAGGTGAAGAACCGTGAAATTCCCGTTCAGATTGCACGTGTAATGGGTTATGCTAAAGATCAGTTCCCTGCTGCGAGATAAGGACCCTTCCGACTGCTTCG
>JAZSID010000069.1:0-2546 GCA_045533625.1 Acutalibacteraceae bacterium
CTTTTACGCCCGGATTTTTAATTTCTGCTCTTGCTTCGGGAGAATGAGTTAGATAACAAACAAAAGACCAGAATAAAATACCTATGAAAAGCAAAGCCATTGTTATAACGGCATTACCAAGCTGAAAAACCTTAAAGTCAACCAAACCTGAAATAAGCGATGACAAAAGAGAACCGACAATTCCTTCGCCACCCTCAAGGTTTTTGCCGAGAATTGCGCCGACATCAACCTTGCCTTCAATGAACGGTGTTGTAAACTTCGTGAAGAAAGACATTGCAAGGAAGCAGGACAATGCACCGCCGATGCTGAAGCCCATAACTGTTTTATGTGCCTGTGTGAAAAGCGCACAACCCATAATAATAAGGGCGATAAGAAGTGCCAGCACAAGCATAACAGCTGATGCAAAGAGCCATCCCTTAACTGCATTTACTTCGATAGGCAGGTTATCGAAATTGAAAAGGTCTTTCAAAAAGTCAAACGTACCTTCCTGAATATAGTTGATAATATCGATGACACTTAATTCTTCCTTGATTGCCGTGTCACCCACAAGCGAATTCAACGCACCGCCGGGAGCAATGATTATTCTTATAATAATTCTTGTAACTGCTGCAGGAAAAACAGCAACAGCAAGAATGAAAGTTACAATTCTGTTAAGGATTTTCATATGATTTCTCCTTTACTTGCCCCAGGATGAATTGAGAGCAACCGTACGGTTAAAGACGAGCTTATCTTCTGTGCTGTCCTTATCAACGCAGAAATAACCGTTACGCATAAACTGGAAGGCGTCGCCCGGCTTCACGTTGCCGAAGCCACCTTCAAGAAGGCAATCTTCAATAACTGTGAGTGAATTCGGGTTAAGGTCTTCCTCATAGTCGTGCTCCTTGCCCGGCTCTTCAACGCTGAAGAGTCTGTCATAAAGACGGGCTTCGCACTTGATGCAATCGTTTGCATTTACCCAGTGAATTGTACCCTTGACCTTTCTGCCGTCAGGAGAATTGCCACCACGGCTTTCGGGGTCGTAAGTACAGTGAAGGCAGGTAACGTTTCCGTTTTCGTCTGTTTCGTAAGATTCGCACTTAACAAAATATGCGCTCTTGAAACGTACTTCGTTGCCGGGGAAAAGACGGAAATACTTTTTAACAGGTTCAACCATAAAGTCGTCCTGCTCAACATAAAGCTCACGGGAGAATATAACCTTACGTGTACCCATTTCAGGATGGTCGGGATGAAGCTCAACCTCAAACTCTTCTGTCTGTCCTTCGGGATAGTTATCGATAATAACCTTAAGCGGCTTAAGAACTGCCATAGCTCTCGGTGCGTTGAGGTTAAGATTATCTCTTACACAAGCCTCGATAAGACCGTAGTCAACAGTACTGTCTGCCTTTGAAACACCGATTCTGTTTATGAAATCTCTTACTGCTGCTGCAGGATAACCGCGACGGCGCATACCGCAAAGAGTAATCATTCTCGGGTCGTCCCAACCTGCAACGATGCCCTTGTTGACCATTTCAAGGAGCTTTCTCTTGCTTGTTACGCAGTAGTTGATGTTAAGACGAGCAAACTCAATCTGACGCGGAGGCTCATCAAAACCAATCTGGTCAAGGAACCAGTTGTAAAGCGGACGGTGGTTTTCAAATTCAAGAGAGCAAAGCGAATATGTTACGTTTTCTCTTGCATCCGAAAGAGGATGAGCGAAGTCATACATCGGATAAACGCACCATTTGTCACCTGTCTGGTGGTGAGAAACGTGAGAAATTCTGTAAATAACAGGGTCGCGCATATTGAGGTTCGGCGATGCCATATCAATCTTTGCACGAAGCACCTTTTCACCGTTGCCGAATTCGCCTGCTGTCATTCTCTTGAAGAGATCCATATTCTCCTCAACTGAACGGTTTCTGTACGGGCTTTCCTTACCGGGTTCTGTAAGTGTACCTCTGTACTCTCTGATTTCGTCTGCCGTAAGGTCGTCAACGTAAGCCTTGCCGTCCTCAATGAGCTTGAGAGCACATTCGTAAACGAAATCAAAATAGCCTGAAGCGTAGAAAATATTTTCCCACTTGAAGCCGAGCCACTGAATATCTTCCTTGATAGCTTCGATGTATTCTACATTTTCCTTTGACGGGTTTGTGTCGTCAAAACGGAGGTTACAGATACCGCCGTATTTTTCTGCTGTTGTAAAGTCAATGCATATGGCTTTTGCATGGCCTATATGGAGATAGCCATTGGGCTCCGGAGGGAAACGGGTTTGTACTCTCGTGTTGACACCGGCGGCTAAATCTTCATCGATAAAATCGTGAATAAAATTTGATACTACTTTTTCTTCTTCCATTGTTTTGTCCTCCAGATATATTAAAGGGTTGAAATTGCGTTGTTGAGTCTTGCCGTTACCTCGTCCTTGCCGAGCAGCTGCATAATTGCGCAAAGGTCGGGAGTGTTGGAGCGTGAGGTTACAGCCATACGGATTACGCCTGAAACATCGCCGACGTGACCCTTGAAGGCTTCGGGATTCTTTTTGAATTCCTTTACGTTGGGTGTGAAGCCGAGAG